>NZ_JAUBTL010000085.1:0-23934 GCF_036702475.1 Microcoleus sp. D2_18a_B4 | reverse complement strand
ATCGCCTGATTGTCGGTATGATCGAATCAATGACGTGGCGATCGCCTGACTCACTCTTTTAAGATACAAGGGGCGGGCTTCGCTAACGCGATTTCTATGCCTTTTGAGGTATTGCCCAATTCGCGTTAGCAGAGGCCTCGAAGAGGATCGGCTATTTTGCACCTAGGGCAATAGAATTGTTGGCAATGTTCTTTGAAAACGGCCCAAGTGAATCAGCTTTTTTTTGAACCGCAGAGGGCGCAGAGGGCGCAGAGAAAGAGCAAAGAGAGAGATATTGACTTTTACCAATCATTTATGGTTTCGATAGCAGTTCTAATAACTCTGATTCCGAAAGTAGTTCGATTCCCAAAGATTGAGCCTTTTCCAACTTAGAACCCGCATCTTCTCCCACAACCACATAATCAGTTTTAGCACTCACAGAACTTGTGACTTTACCTCCTGCTTTTTGAATCAAATCTTTAGCTTCATCTCGTTTCAAAGTGGGCAAAGTTCCGGTAAGCACAAAGCTTTTGCCTGCCAGTTGTAAATTTGTGCTGGCTAAATTGGGATTTTTTGCTTCTGACTGCAATTGCAAGCCCGCAGTTTTCAACCGTGCAATTAAACTTTGATTAGCCGGAACTCGAAACCACTGATAAACAGCTTGAGCAATTTCCGGCCCGATGCCGTAAACGCCCTCAATCGATGCCGCCGATACTGCTGCTAACTCTTCCACATTTGCAAACCTTTCTGTCAGCAATTGAGCATTCACGCTGCCAACGTGGCGGATGCCCAAGCCGTAAAGTACGCGCGAATAAGGTTGATTTTTCGATTGGGCGATCGCACTTACCAACTTTTCTGCTAACTTCTTACCCATGCGTTCCAAACTCATCAATCTTTCCGCTGTCAAATCGTACAAATCCGCCGCAGAATGCACCAGATTGCTATCAACCATTTGCTGCACCAACTTTTCGCCAACACCGTTAATATCCAGAGCATCCCGGCTGCAAAAATGAATCAGCGAACCCCTCAAAATTGCCGGACAAGATGTATTGATGCAGCGAGTAACGGCCTCCCCCTTTTCCCGAACCACAGGCTGTTCGCATTCGGGACAGCAACTAGGCATTTGGAAAAGTTGAGCATTTTGGGGGCGAAGTTCCGGCAAAACTCGCACAACTTCTGGTATAATTTCCCCAGCTTTTCTGACAATTACAGTATCGCCAATGTGCAGGTTCAGATCGGAAAGTCGATCGCTATTATGGAGAGAAGCCCGCGAAACCGTCGTCCCCGCCAACTGCACCGGTTTCAGTTCCGCTACAGGAGTCAGAGCCCCGGTTCTCCCTACTTGTACGGTGACAGCTTCTACTATTGTAGGGACTTCCGCCGCGGGATACTTCAGGGCGATCGCCCAACGCGGAAACCTCTGAGTAAAACCCAATTGTTTTTGCAGCAAAACCGAATTAATCTTAACAACAACCCCATCCGTCATGTAAGGCAAATTCCGCCGCTCAGTATCCCAAGATTCGTAATACTCCCGAACCTCATCCAAAGAATAGCAAATTTTGCGATTGGGATTCACCTTAAACCCCATTCGTCGCAACAATTCCAACGAATCCCACTGAGTGTTACCCTTATTTCCAAACGCTGTTTCATTCTCTGTAGGGGCAATCCCCCCGTGGTTGCCCTCATCGGTGGGGAGGGGCGGGCACGGGGGCACCGCCCCTACAGTGGGGAGGGGCGGTGGCACCGCCCCTACAGGTTCATCAAAATGTAAAGTATAAGCAAAGAAATCCAACCTGCGCTTATCCACAATTTTAGAATCCAACTGCCGCAGCGTACCCGCCGCAGCATTGCGAGGATTAGCAAACAATTGTTCCCCCGCTTTTTCCCGTTCCCGATTAATTTCCTCAAACACAGCTAAAGACAAAAAAGCTTCTCCCCGCACTTCCACAACAGGCGGCGGATTATCTAAATTGAGCTTTAAAGGAATCGAGCGAATAGTTTTGACATTTTGAGTAATTTCCTCTCCCGTAATGCCGTCTCCCCGCGTCGCACCGCGAACTAACACCCCATTTTCATAGGTTAACGCTAAAGCAGAACCGTCAATTTTCAATTCGCAAACATAGGAAACCCCCCCCAACCCCCCCTTGCTAAGGGGGGGAGTAATTTCCCTATTTTCCTTATTGCTAATGGAAGATGTTATTCCCTCTTGTCCCCCCCCTTGATAAGGGGGGGTTAGGGGGGGTGCATTTCCATCAAGTCCCCCCCCTTGATAAGGGGGGGCTAGGGGGGGTGCATTTCCATCAAGAACGGGGGTTAGGGGAGGTGCATTTCCATCAAGAACGGGGGTTAGGGGAGGTGCATTTCCATCAAGTCCCCCCCCTTGATAAGGGGGGGCTAGGGGGGGTGCATTTCCTTCTTGAACGGGGGTTAGGGAAGGTGCTACCCTTTGCCAGCGTTCCTGCCATTTAGCAAATTCCTCAAAATTAAAAGCATTTTCCAAACTGTAGAGAGGAATATTGTGTTTGACGCTAAAAAATTGAGTAGCAGGCTGTTCTCCCACCCGCTGAGTCGGACTTTCCGCAGTAATTAATTCAGGATAATCTGATTCTAATTCTTGCAACTGGCGATAAAGTCGATCGTACACCTCATCTGGCATAATCGGCGCATCGAGAACATAATAAGCATAGCTAGCTTCCTGTAGCTGGTGCCTCAACTGTTGAATTTGCTGCTGAATCTCTGCTGCCATATCGATTTAAGGTTTTAGATTTTCGATGTTAGATTTTTGATTATAACTCTCCATTTTAGCTCAAAAAAAAGGATCGAGCAACCTCTATGCTGCCAGACCGATTTTATATTTGAGATGATTAATGTCAATTTGAGCTAAAAACCAAGATACAGCAACTAGAAAATCAAAACTTATCCTAATTTTCACCCTGCCCAAAAAGGGATACTTAGTTTCCGACAGGAATCGCCAGTCGGCCAAAATTTTCGACTCTTGTTCAACCTCCCAGATTCATCTCTGGAGTAAATTTCAAATCCTTCGACTGATTGAACGCCGAACGTTGCGCCCAACCTGTCACGCCGAATTCTCAATTTTAAAATCCATTGACTCGGCTTTCTAGCTGTTTATTTCGGGGCGTAAATCATCACAAATTCAAGTCTGGAAACTCGGTAAATTTCTTGTTTTCCCCGGACAGGGAAGGTTGAAGATTCTCAGCATCTTTTTCGCCGTTCAAGTTGCTCTTGGGGCGGGATTTTGTGAACTCTTGAGCGTTTGGCTTGGTGAAAGCGAGCGGTTCAGCGTGTTCTACCTGAAATACATTGGCGTAGAGGTTGGCAATAATTTGTTTGCCTCCCTGGGTCAATTCCAAGTAGTTCAAAGCAGCCGGAATATAGGGAAAAACTCCATTCCAATAAAACTTGGCGTAATTTTGCCGCAAATCTCCCGGAGACTTGTAGCCCAAGATTTTATTAGTACCGACTTCCTCAAATTCGTAGAACAGAGCACTTATTTTTCGCAGGTAATTTGGATCGCTCAACTGACCGATCAAATCGGCAGCCCTAGCGAGTCCAGAATAATTATTTCTGTCTTGATGAGTTTCGCTAGCAGGAACTGGGAAGCGTGTCAATTCAATATTGCGCTTGATTTGTTCGGCATCAATTAATGTGTGGCCGCCGAAGCGTTCGTCAATTACGAGTTTTCCTCGATCGACATGATAAGGAGTTAAACTGGCAGAAGTTGCCCCGATCGGCACAGAAACCATGCCCCCCTCAATACCAGTAGCGTAGAGTCCCACAGCTTCTTGGTCTTGGCGGCAAACACCTTTGACGTAGCCGATATCGTGACACAGCAGCGAGATCAGGTAGTGCAGCCAATCTTCCGGCGACACTCCCCCTTCGCGAATATGCTTGCCGCGGAGAATCTCTTGTCCCACCAAAGCCACCAGCATTGTGTGTTCCACATTGTGGTATAGAGCATCGCAGTTAGCGATATTTTCCAGAGCCATAGTCCCTGCCCAGGCGATAATTTCCGGGTAGTCAGGCTTGTACTTGCCGTAGGTGCGACGGTAGCCGGCCTGCAACTCTTGGACAAAAGCGTCAATCAGGATAGCAGTTGCATTGAACATCATAAATTCTCCCACTCAGGCTGTAGTTACAAACTCGATCGAAAATATCTTGCATAGCTGAAAAAATAATCAATGGGCATTCCAGTAGGTTTGACCCCTCGGCGTTGAATTTTAAATTTCAGCTAGTCTTGTCAGGTCAGAAAATTGCTTTTTTGGCTATGCTTCCCAAGATAACCTAATTTCTGAAGTATCCGAAGCAAGAGATCGATTTTTGATCATTAAATTTTGACGAAACAATTTACCTCATTTCACCGACTAATTATTAGAAGTCCTAGGTGTGAAAGTTATGAACTGTCTGTTTTCGAGCCTCTCCACTGCTGCCCTTCGCTCTCGGCGGTCGATCGCCCCAAAATACCTAGGATTGTTTGCATTCACGGCTGTTTGCACCGCTGCACCGGCAATGGGGGCCGAGCGAATTTACGTAACTTACGGGCCACTAGAAGAATCAGTTCCCATCGAATCCCTGGCACTGTTCGCCAAAGAAGGCAAAATAGACTCAAACTTGGACGGCTTCGCTCAGTATGCCAAAGAATCTCAGCTAGCTGAGATTCGCAGCGCCCTGCAAGCGAAAGCTGAAATCAGCCACGTGACGATCGCCCAATTCCTTTACACGCCTCAAGGAGAAGTGCTGCTGAGACGCTTGGGCCGAGTAATTCAAACCAAAGCTCGGCAGCCTGGATTTTATGCCATCCGAGCCGCCCTGATTTTAGCAGCCTCAGATCCCGAAGGCCTGACAATTCTCAACGTGCTGCGGAAATTCCCCACCTATGGCATCAGGATTGACATCGCCCGCGCCTTGGGTATCGCCAACGAGTTGACATCGCTGATCAACCGTTCCAATCAGACGATCGCCGGAGTCGCTCAATTGTCCGAAGCACAAGCAGCCTCTGAACCCGCCATACCGCCCGCCGCCATGCTGCAGCCCCAGCTACCGGGCCCCTATACTTGGAAAAAATCATCGGTAACTTTGACGAGTCCAAATCGCGTTAGCGAAGCCCTCGAAGAGGATCGCACGTTTGATATGGACATTTACCTGCCGCAGCGGAGCCCGCAACCGGCCCCAGTAGTAGTAATTTCCCACGGTTTAGGTTCCGATCGCCTTTCCTTCGAGTATTTAGCCAAACACCTAGCCTCCTACGGCTTTGCCGTCGCCGTCCCCGAACACCCCGGCAGCAACGCCCAACAAATCCAAGACTTAGTAACAGGCAGAGCCAATCAAGTAGCAGAACCAGGAGAATTTGTCAACCGCCCCCTCGACATCAAAGACCTGCTCGATTATTTAACCAAACTTTCTACAACCGATCCGACCTACCAAGGGCAGCTCGACTTGCAGCGAGTCGGCGTCATCGGCCAGTCTTTCGGTGGCTATACGGCTTTAGCATTAGCCGGGGCAGGGATTAATTTTGCACAGCTAGACAAAGATTGCGGACTCGAAAACGATACTTGGAACCTCTCCCTACTGTTGCAGTGCCGCGCCCGCGGCCTAGAGCGCAACCAGTACAATTTCGACGACCCGCGCATCAAAGCTGTGATCGCCGTCAACCCGATCGTCAGCAGCATTCTCGGAGAAACAAACCTCAGCAAAATCCAAATCCCAGTCATGCTAATCGCAGGCAGCGCCGATACCGTCGCCCCCGCTTTGCTCGAACAAATTCAACCGTTCACTTGGCTGACATCGCCCAACAAATATCTCGTACTGATGAACAACGGGACTCACTTCTCAACGATCGAGGAATCCCCTCAAAGCCTCTTTCTGCCACCACCACAGGCGATCGGGCCCGAACCTGCTTTAGCCCGCCGCTACCTCAGCGGACTCAGCCTAGCTTTCATGGAATGCTATTTGAACAATAAATCCAATTTCCGCCCGTATTTGGAGCCCTCCTACGCCTTAAGCATCTCCAGAGACACTCTGGGACTGAGAATTTTGCGATCGCTCACCCCGCAGCAACTCCAGCAGTTCAGGATTTCTCCACCTCCTCGCATCCCTGCCTCTCCACCTGTCCTAGCTCCTGTTCCTCTACCTTCTCCACCTCCCATAGCTCCCGTTCGTTAGGGTTGAGGTGCGCCGCGTGTGCACGCTATCTTCATCTTTTCGCGCGGGGGATATGGCGTCGGGCCCCGCCAGCTACCGCCCTTTCTCTCCTTACATCAGCTTTCCTAATCACAGTCATCAGTTTAACTGTCGTCAAACCCCTTTACAAACCTTAACGATACCGTTAATAATAGAAACATCATCCGAACATTGACAACCAAATACAGCAATCATAAAACCATGACAACAACCTTACAGCAGCGCGAAAGCGCCAACGTCTGGGAACGCTTTTGTGAGTGGGTCACAAGCACCGACAACCGCATTTATGTAGGTTGGTTCGGAGTCTTGATGATTCCTACCTTGCTCAGCGCCACCATCTGCTACATCATCGCCTTCATCGCTGCTCCTCCAGTGGACATCGACGGCATCCGCGAACCAGTAGCAGGTTCCTTGATGTACGGTAACAACATCATCACAGGTGCTGTTGTTCCTTCATCTAACGCGATCGGCTTGCACTTCTACCCAATCTGGGAAGCAGCTTCTCTCGATGAGTGGTTGTACAACGGCGGCCCTTACCAATTGGTAATTTTCCACTTCCTGATCGGTGTATTTTGCTACATGGGTCGTGAATGGGAATTGTCCTACCGCTTAGGTATGCGTCCTTGGATCTGCGTCGCTTACTCTGCACCAGTTGCAGCAGCAACCGCAGTATTCTTGATCTACCCGATCGGACAAGGCAGCTTTTCTGACGGTATGCCCTTGGGTATCTCCGGTACATTCAACTTCATGATCGTGTTCCAAGCTGAGCACAACATCCTGATGCACCCGTTCCACATGTTGGGAGTTGCTGGTGTCTTCGGTGGTAGCTTGTTCTCCGCCATGCACGGTTCCTTGGTAACATCTTCCTTGGTTCGTGAAACAACCGAAACCGAATCGCAAAACTACGGTTACAAATTCGGTCAAGAAGAAGAAACCTACAACATCGTTGCAGCCCACGGCTACTTCGGTCGTTTGATTTTCCAATACGCTTCATTCAACAACAGCCGTTCTTTGCACTTCTTGTTAGGTGCATGGCCAGTAGTCGGTATCTGGTTTACCGCTTTGGGTATATCGACAATGGCTTTCAACTTGAACGGTTTCAACTTCAACCAATCGATTATCGACTCTCAAGGTCGTGTGATCAATACTTGGGCTGATGTGATCAACCGCGCTAACTTGGGTATGGAAGTAATGCACGAGCGCAATGCTCACAACTTCCCGCTTGATTTGGCTGCTGGTGAGACAACTCCCGTAGCTTTGGTTGCTCCTTCTATCAATGGTTAATTCTTAACTTGAGATTAACAAAAAGCGCTCCTAGAAATAGGGGCGCTTTTTGTTTGGGGAAAAAAGATTTTTACTGCGGGGAGGGGAAGTATCACAACCGCCAAGGGAGTTATAGCGAGGTTATTTGAGATGGCAATTCGCGGAGATAACAGTTCCCTCGCTTCTGGTAATTCCTGTTAAGCTGGATTGAGGTCGGCTGCTGCTTGGAGACTCACTCATGATAAATTCAAGTTTCTTTAAACATCACAATACATTCATAATTTTCTAAATCTAGAAATCGGTCAACTTGCAAAGTTCCTATTTGTTCAAATCCCTGTTTTTGGTGAAACATTAGGGAACGAGTATTAGCTATTGGCTGGGTAACAATAAACAGCGAAATAAATGAATTTGGAAAAAATTGATAAATTTCTTTATACATAAATTGAGCAACACCTCTACCCATCCAATTTAACTTGGTTGCTACTCTTTCGAGATAAAAATGCCGATCACTGGTGACTCTTTTCTTAAAAATCTCATCTTTCCAGATAATTTTATCCAAGATTTCCTCAGATAGTTTGGGTGGTGATATAGCCACAAATCCCAGAATTTCCCCAGCGGTTTTAGCTGCCACAAAATATCTGCATGAATTATTTAAGCTTTTGAAAATCTCATCTTCAGTAATTTGTGTTAGCAAAAAGCCGCGATCGATCGACGTATTTTGACCGCGCGCATGAGAATTGTGAATATTGACGATCGCCTGTATGTCCTCTCGATCGGCTTCTCTAAAAGTTAGATATTCCATTGCATAGTGTGTAGGAACGCTGTCATACATTTGCGATTTTAACGCTCAGGTTTATCTATTCTAACAGCTAGATATAGATCGCATACCTGATTTAGTTTTGTAAATATTTTAGGGGCGATCGCCTTCGGACAATATCATGACTGTAGGTAGGTCTGCACTTGTGGGCGATCGCAAATAACTTCCAGGTAGCGTCGCAACTGCTACAGTGTTTCCCAACAAATCGAAGAACTCAAGGCCATAACCTGTTTCTAGTCCCTCGACGAGTGCTATTGATTTACCAGTCCTCGCAGTTCCTTAATGTCGATGTGGATTCCTTGACGTTTCAGATATTGGCTCAAGTTAATCTGGATGAATAAATCTTTGAGCTCTTCAGCAATCTCTGCCGGGGGATTGCCAGATAACGCAGTTGCAATTAGACGTTCTGCTATTCGTAATTCGCCACATTCAATCGCTAAAGATGCTGCGCTGCGGTGAAGCACAGAACGAGTGGGTTCAGCATCAAGGGCGCTAGCGATTAAGGCTGCGGCCTGAGTTTCTTGTTCAAAGGCTTGGCGCGTCAATTGTGCAGCCAACTCCAACGCACCTCTTAAGCGGGCGACTGCCGCTGCTTCGGCTAAATCCATTGCTTGTTTGTGGAGCGATTGAATCTGGCTCATTGGAGTACGGTTCCTTCAGGATTTTGCTTGGCACTAATAATAGAAATCGGTCGGCTGAACTCTACTACAATGATATACGCTGGCAAGCCTTGTGCCTCTGAGGCGCGGGTTTGTTCAGTTTTCAGCTTGACTCTAGTATTGATTTGACTTTGATTGCCTTTGCGAATTCCAGAAACCTCTAGCCGAGCCATTCGCTCAAATGGCAGTGTGGTAGCTGAATTTTGACTTCCTAACCAATAGTCAAATCCAGTTCCTTTGCGAGAGCGTTCAATGACTGTGAGATTTGTTAATTGCAAAATTAACAGGAATGCGATTCCATAAGCAGCCTGCTCGGTAGTATATTCTTCGTCATTCCAACATCGTCGGGTTTGCTCGGTGACTGGCTGCCAATCTAACTTGAATGTGGCAGAAAATTCTCCCTCAACTTTAAGTGTTACTCCTGGTTGGTGAGCTTCATCGGTTAGACAAATCGCACCTGCTTCTGCGATCGCGGCTCCAAAGGCAGGTGTAATCGCAGGCAGTCCCTGGCTAAGGCTTTGTAAGTTTAATATTTGAATCTGGCTCAAAGCGACGTTGCTCTATGGAAAGTAGATATTCAATTTTACTCTCAGTTGCGACAATTTGAGTCTATCGCCACTATTTTTAGACGATCGCCTTCATCGACTTGGGGTCATCATCGCGATTGTACTATTTCCTCTACTTACGCAGCAAAACTATTAACAAGTCTAACTGTAGGTCTGTCTGCACTTGTGGGCGATCGCAAATAACTTCCAGGTAGCGTGGCAACTGCTACAGTGTTTCCCAACAGATCGAAGAACTCAACGCTATAACCTGTTTCTAGTCCCTCAACGTGATGCTGTTCTACAACCGTACCGATATCGCCGGCATAAAGTCCTTCTTCTGGAAGGTTGCACAGTAAAATGACATCAGAATAAAGTTGATAGTTCATAATTCTTCTGATTCTGGAAATTGTTGCTCGTATTGGGCTAGAATTTCTCGAACTGTTTCGGCGGCGATGTCTGATAAATCTGATTTAGAATAGATAGTCACCAACACGATCGAATCGCTAGTTTTGAGGTAATAAATAGCACGGTAGCCCGCGCTTTTGCCTTTTTGAATGTCGCTGTTCTTAATTCTGACTTTGAAAATTTCGTACTCCATTCCCGGAATACGCGAACCCGGAAGTTCCCCCGCTTGAAGTTGTTCGATTACAGGCTGAATGTCGTTGCGAATGTTGCGATAGCGTTTGGCTAAAGTTCGTAAATCTCGTTGAAATCGGGGGGTGACTTCAATTTGGATCGATTGTGGATCAGTTGTCATCGATTCCGTCCCACAGTTGAGACAAAGGGAGAGTTTGTCCGGTAATTGCTTCATGAAAGCCTTGCTGAAGCCCTTCGAGGACAGTTTCAGTGGGGTCATCATCGGGATCGATATCAGTGTTTTGACGAATTTTTTGTTGCAGTTCTTTGAAGCGTCCTTTATAGATATCTTCCCATTTATCGGACTGCAAGAATTTGATGAAAGCTAAGACTTCTTGTTGCTGGTCTGGCGATAAGACCTTCACATTTTCCAAAATGGCTTGTTCGACGGTCATAATTATCCTTTTTTTTGATTGCTCTTCTACAATCTAGTAACAATATTATATCGCACGGGTGGGTTGACAGCTTTCTGGGGTTTGGAGGCTGTTGGTGGGGAGGTAGAAACCGGGTTTCTTCCTGAATCTGGGTGATGATGCGTAAATTATCGCAGAAACCCGGTTTCTTGAATTTGCGGAAAACCCGGAAATTTTAACGGTTGCAGAAAAGTTCATTCTAGCCAATTGTTATAACCAGTCAGGCTAATTGTGGCGATGCCTTTGAGTTTTCTCCAACATCCATTGCCATAAATTTTCTGCAAACGTTCTAATTCCCGAATTGAGTTGCCAACTGCTATTGTTTCAATATTAGTGATATTTCCGATAATGTCAAAGTTCATTCCACATCAAATATTAAACTTTATTCTGGCCAATTGTTACAACCCGCAAATAGCGGAGCAGATACTACAACAGACGACAAAAAAAGGGGGCGAAACCGATGACTCGCAGTGCCAGGTATCGGAAACCTAGACAGGGCATGGCTTCGTGGTTTGGGGCTTTGTTATAAATCTTTATGAAATCCTGAAACGCTTAGATGTTACAGTCTACAAGTCTCGACGCGAGAGAAGATACTAGAATACCACGAATGGTCCAATCATTTGAGAGAGCGCACTGCATCCTATAATTAGGCCAATCGTAATAATCACCAATTGGTACAATGTCAGTTCTACTACCATCTCCTCTTTCTAGTTCAACACTGAGTGTGGTTAAAAAGGAATAAGTAAAGCTTGGTAACTGTCCTGCTATTGCTTTGGTATTGAATTTTAGATCGTCATAATTCAACCATTTACTATTCACAAGCCAACCTACCCGATCGCCAAACGCTTCACAAATTTCCAGATCATATTTCCTAGTTCCTCCCAGACTTTCATAGATACGCTTCTGCACCGAAAAGCCGAAGCGCCCGTTACTGTATTTTACCCAAAGTTGGTCAATAGTTCGCAAGTCTTCACAGGGAAATGTATAAATATCGTCATCTTTCAGCAGATTTTCACCTGCCGGAGCTTGATCTTTCGGAAAGTCTTTCGTGTATTTGTGGCCTCCCCCTGCTGCTTTCAGCATTTTTTTAGTCGTTTCCTCATCCGCTTCTTTCCATTTTCCATTTGCCAGCAAATCGCGCAGATTTGTATAGTCTACTCCCTTCTCCGATCTCAGAGGAACATCTGGTGTAGTAGGAATAGGATTCACCACAGGTGTAGATTTGGGAGATAATAGAGATTCCGATCGCTTAGCATTGCTGTTACTAACTGTCGCTTCTTCTTCATCATCATCGGCCATATCAAAGTCAGAGACTGCTTCTTCCTCATCATCATCGGCCATATCAAAGTCAGAGACTGCTGCTTCCTCATCATCGTCCATATCGAAGTCACCGATTGCCTCTTCCTCCTCGCTCAGATCGAATTCAGAAACTAAATTTTCTTCCTCATCGACTATTTCGATAGCACTGACAGGATTGTCAATTTTACTAACAGAATTATCTTGAGAATATCGCTCATTTTCAATTTGCTTAACCGCGATTCTTTTAATTCCATTAATCGCATCTCGATTGCCCGGAGATGCAGCCAATACCCGAATCCACAACTGTTCTGCCAGATCGTAATTTTTGTTTATAAATTCCGCTTGTAAAGCGTCATTTTTAAGACGAATAATATCATAGGGAATTGCATATTGCGGGAAAATAATTAAGTGCGATTTCGTTGGTGGCGCTGCAATACAGCGAGGTGTTTGCTGCACTTTTTCGCCTTTATGTTCCAGAATCAGTTCGGGAACTCGATCGCTCAAATAACGATCTAATTGCTCGACAGTTGCACATTGCCCTTGAGGGCCCAACCCATCCAGCACTGCTCTTGTGAAAGCACCTTGCTTTAAAGCATCAATTTCATAGGACAATTGATTGGGGCTGCAAGAAAAAAAAGTAACAACTCCCTTTTCTCTTGCAATTTGAGTTGTTTGATTGCCGATTCCTTCTCCCGATTTACTTCCTAGATCTCGACAAGCATCCAAAATCAAAATCACGTTATCAGCACCGCAGCGGCGCAGACGTTCAGTCAGGAAATCAATCCTAATCCCCGTGTGTTCGATATCCCGCGGATTGCTGTCACAAGCCATCAGGTAATCAGACTCGTCATGGCGTCTTCCGTGGCCGCTGAAAAAAAACCAAAAATTATCCCCATTACTCATAAATGGTTCTTCAAATTTGGTCATCACAATGTCTCTTAGATGAGCAATAGAAGCACGACTCCACTTACCATTAGTATCAGGTCGCCAGTCATCTGATAAGAAAAAAACTTGCTCGAAATTCGCCCCACGAAAAAATTCCCGCATTAACTCTGCATCCCGCTTGGCATATTTCAGATCGGTTAGGAACTCATAGTTATTGATGCCAATTGATATCGCCAGATTTCTTCCCATTTCACCTTAAGACTTCCGTTTAAATCTCAACAATATAGTTCTGGTATCTGCAACTTTACCGCCCATGCCGACTAAACTGAAAGAACCTTCAGCGTTAATCGCAACCGATACCTCAATTTCAGATAACTCGATCGATCTCATGTCAGCTTCCGCCTCCGCACGGCTGAATATTTTATCTACCGTTTCCATGCAGTCAACCAGTTCTTTTTCTAGTTTCTTGATGCTGACCTTGTGCAGCCGCAAGCTACCAGCCACTTTTGCCGCCAGCTTTTGGGCAGGCTCATTTGGGGGCTGTGCGTCGAAAAACCCCCCATAGTCGAGTCCTGTATGTGCTCCAATCTTCGCACCGTCATAGTCGGGTGTGTCGGGAGACTCGCCCGCAGTATCGGCGGTCACAATCCAAATCGTTTCATCTGGCATAAATGCTGAAGGCTCCAAATTATCTGGATAATTTTAGTAGATGCTAAGACTGACAATAATCTTAAATTGTACCTGAAATTTATCAACGGCTCCATAGTGCTGACTTTATAGAGGTAAATATGCAATACGATTAAGCCAGTCTTCGGCTTCAGATGTTTGCCATATCTTGATTAGATGGTTTATTGCTTCGCCTATTGGGAAACTTTGTAACACAATAATCACTCCTGAACTGGTTTGAGTGGCAGTAAATTCAGCAAAGTATCTTGGCATGGTTCTTTTGTCGTGAGAAACGAGAACTCTACCATCTTGGGCAACAAAATTCAATACTTCCAAATCAGTCAAACCAGTTAAATTTGATACGTTTGATGTTTGAAAATCAAGAGTGGGTTCGCGCCTCACAATACCCGTCACAATCGCTTGGTTTAAATCTGCATCTGCTTGAAAGCGAATTTTCATAACGGGCTGGTGCGATCGCTGTAGAGTTTTTGATAAAGTAAGGAGTTACTTTCCCTTGCTTGCTGTCTCAAGGTTTCAAATAGTTGTTCTCCATCGAATAAATAAGCATCAATGGCTGTGCGGTTAGCCAGGTAGAAGGAAATCCCGCCATAAACTTCTTCTAGTGTTAGCACGGGGAATGATTGAACGATACTTTCTGGGGATTGTCCCGCCAGGAAAGCATAGACAATTGAATCTAAAGAAACGCGCTTCCCAAGGATGCGGTAGCAACCATCTTTTTCTTCAACGTACTGTTTTGTCCTTAATATTGCTGCACTCATAGTTTACCTACTTTCATGCTCGTTACTCGTTCCCAAACAGAGCCAATTGGTGACAACTTAAGACTGAAACCCACAATAAATGTCGCTTTTATGCAAAGTCTAGAACCCCCTAAATCCCCCTTAAGAAGGCGGACTTTGAAAGAACGCTCTTGTCCCCTTCTAGATCCCCCTAAATCCCCCTAAAGAAGGGGAGTAGGGGTTGACTTTGAGAAGATTTCTTGTCCCCCCCTTATTAAGGGGGGTTAGGGGGGATCTAGACTTCGCTACAAACAAAAAAGACCCTTGCTACATGAGTAGAATTCTACCGCAGAACCCTAGCTGCCGCCAATCCGAGCGACATCGCGAGCGTTTTCTTCAAACGCAGCCGTCAGCGCATCATCACCGCTTAAACCCGATGCGATCGCCCTTTCAATAGCCTGCAACACCCGCTTATAATCCCTCGGCATCACCTTCACAAACACCGGCACCATCGAGTCCCAATTTGCCAAAACCTTCGATGCTTTCGCACTTCCAGTCAAATCAACGTGAGTTTGAAGCATTTGCCGCAAATCGCTAATTTCCTCAACATCCTCCAGTTTTTCCAAATCCACCATCGACATATTGCAGCGAGTAGCAAAATCCCCCGCCTCATCCAAAATGTAAGCAACACCGCCACTCATACCCGCTGCAAAATTGCGCCCGGTTTCACCCAAAACTACAACTTTGCCGCCAGTCATGTACTCGCAACCGTGATCGCCCACACCTTCAACTACCGCATTCACGCCGGAGTTACGCACCCCAAAACGTTCGCCCGCCATCCCTCGGATGAAAACCTCGCCGGATGTCGCGCCGTAAAGCACTACGTTACCGACAATCACGTTTTCTTCCGCGACAAAGGTAGAAGCCTGCGACGGATAGAGGATAATCTTGCCGCCGCTGAGCCCTTTGCCCAAATAGTCGTTAGCTTCACCTTCGAGCTCCAGGGTGACTCCCTTGGGCACGAATGCGCCAAAGCTTTGCCCCGCGCTGCCTTGGAAGTGCAGGTGCACCGTGTCATCGGGCAAACCTTCCCAGTGGCGTTTGGTGATTTCGTTACCGAGAATTGTGCCGACAACCCGGTTGACATTGGTAATCGGCAGTTTGGCCTGTACCTTTTCACCGTTTTCGATCGCACCTTTGCACAAATCCAACAACACCGTCATATCCATCGACTTTTCCAACCCGTGATCCTGCGCCATCTGACAATAGCGCCCGACATCCGCCCCAACTTCCGGCTGATAAAGGATTTTCGAGAAATCCAAACCCTTAGCCTTCCAGTGTTCCACCGCTTGCTGAGGTTCCAAAACATCAGTCCGCCCAACCATTTCATTCAGCGTGCGGAAGCCCAACTGCGCCATAATTTCCCGGACTTCCTGCGCGACGAAGGTCATAAAGTTTACCGTGTGCTCGGGGTCGCCGGTAAAGTTTTTCCGCAATAGCGGGTCTTGGGTCGCTACGCCCACCGGGCAAGTGTTCAGGTGGCAAACGCGCATCATGATGCAGCCCAATGTCACCAGCGGCGCGGTCGCAAAACCGAATTCCTCAGCGCCAAGGAGTGCAGCAATTACTACATCGCGACCGGTTTTCATTTGACCATCAGTTTCCACCACAATCCGGCTGCGGAGATTGTTGAGTACCAAAGTTTGATGAGTTTCCGCCAATCCCAATTCCCAAGGTAAACCGGCGTGTTTGATCGAAGTCTGCGGCGAAGCGCCGGTTCCGCCGTCGTAGCCGGAAATCAACACGACATCGGCGTGGGCTTTCGCAACACCCGCCGCGATCGTCCCGACTCCAACTTCCGACACGAGTTTGACGCTAATCCGCGCTTCCCGGTTGGAATTTTTCAAGTCGTGAATCAATTCGGCCAAATCTTCGATCGAATAAATGTCGTGGTGAGGAGGAGGCGAAATCAATCCCACACCCGGAGTCGAGTTTCGCACCTTCGCAATCCACGGGTATACTTTTTTACCGGGCAACTGTCCGCCTTCACCTGGTTTCGCGCCTTGCGCCATCTTGATTTGCAGTTCCCGCGCTTGGGAAAGGTACAAGCTGGTAACGCCGAAACGCCCGGAAGCAACTTGTTTGATCGCGCTGTTTTTCGAGTCGCCGCGATCGTTCGTCCAAGTATAGCGATCGGGATCTTCGCCACCTTCACCGGTGTTCGATTTGCCACCAATGCGGTTCATCGCTACTGCTAGCGATTCGTGGGCTTCTTTAGAAATCGAACCATAACTCATCGCCCCAGTTTTAAAGCGTTTGAGAATAGATTCGATCGGCTCAACTTCCTCAATGGGTATCGATTCCCGCTGCTTGAATTGCAACAAACCGCGCAAGGTAAAATGCTGCTGGTTTTGTTCGTTTACCAGCCCCGAATACTGTTTGAAAAGCGTATAACTGCCCTCGCGCACCGACTTTTGCAGCGCGTGAATTGTCTGCGGGCTAAACAAATGCGCCTCGCCTTCTTTCCGCCACTGATATTCGCCACCAACATCGAGAGTATGTCCGCTGGCTGGGCGATCGGGGAATGCGTGGGTATGGCGTAAAATTGCTTCTTGGGCGATGACTTCGAGGTCTACCCCTTCAATCCGGGAGGCTGTCCAAGCAAAGTATTTATCGACTACGGATTTGTTTAAGCCGATCGCCTCAAAAATCTGCGCGCCGCGATAACTTTGAATTGTGGAAATCCCAATTTTCGAGGCAACTTTCGTCACACCTTTTGTTGCGGCTTTGACGTAGTTTTTGCAAGCTGTTTTGTACTCGACATTTAGCAGCAATCCTTCGCGGATCGAATCGGCGATCGTCTCAAATGCCAAATACGGATTAATCGCGCCGCAACCATATCCAATAAGTGTCGCAAAGTGATGCACTTCCCTCGGTTCGCCGGATTCGAGAACGAGTCCAGCCCGCGTGCGCGTACCTTTACGGATCAAGTGGTGGTGCAGGCCCGCAACTGCCAGCAGCGCCGGAATTGCGGCTTGGTCTGGACTGATACCCCGATCGCTCAAAATGATGATATTCACCCCGGAGGCGATCGCGCTGTCTGCTCCAGCAAAAACCTCTTCTAAGGCTTGTTCAAGACCTTTTACCCCGCTTTTGGGGTCAAACAAAATCGGTAGTGTGATCGACCGGAAATTGCCCTCATTTACGTGTTTGAGCTTAGCTAATTCTTCATTGCTGAGAATGGGCGTTTTCAGTTCAATCAAATGACAGCTTTCGGGTTCTGGTTTGAGCAAATTGCGTTCAGCACCGATCGTAGTTTCGGCAGAAGTTACAATTTCTTCCCGGATAGAATCAATCGGCGGATTGGTAACTTGAGCAAACAACTGCTGGAAGTATTCATAAAGCAGTTTTGGGCGGTTGGAAAGCACCGCCAGCGGCGTATCCGCACCCATCGCGCCGACAGCTTCCACGCCATCTTTCGCCATCGGTGCTAACAGCAACCGCAGTTCTTCAAAGGTGTAGCCAAAGGCCATTTGCCGCTGCAATAATGTTTCGGGATGGGATTCTGCTACGGCCGGCGCATCTTTCAGTTTGGCGATTTCGACCATGTGCTGGTCGATCCACTGGCGGTACGGGTGTTCTGTGGCGATTTTGGTCTTAATTTCCTCGTCAGAGACGATGCGGCCTTCCTCAGTATTTACTAGGAACATCCGCCCCGGTTGCAAGCGACCTTTTGATACAATTCGTTCTGGGGCGATCGGCAAAACTCCGGCTTCCGATGCCATAATTACCAAGTCGTCTTTGGTAACGCAGTAGCGGGAAGGGCGCAAACCGTTGCGATCGAGCACGGCCCCGATCGATGTACCATCGGTAAATGCGATCGAAGCTGGGCCGTCCCAAGGTTCCATCAAGCAAGAATGGTATTCGTAGAAAGCTTTTTTCTCGTCACTCATGGACTCGTGGGCTGTCCAAGGTTCGGGAATCATCATCATTACAGCGTGCGGCAAAGAACGCCCGGCCAAATTCAGCAATTCCAAAGCATTGTCAAAAATCGTCGAGTCGCTGCCTTCGATATTGATTAAATTGGGGATTTTCTTTAAGTCATCGCCGAATAGTTCCGACTCGAACAGCGATTGCCGCGCGTGCATCCAGTTAATGTTGCCGCGCATCGTGTTAATTTCGCCGTTGTGAGCGATGTAGCGGTAAGGGTGCGATCGTTCCCAACTCGGAAAAGTATTCGTGCTGAAGCGCGAGTGAACCAGGGCTAGAGCGCTTTCCATGTCGGGGTCGTGCAGGTCGGGATAGTAATCTCCCACTTGCACCGGCATTAACATACCCTTGTAGACGATCGTCCGGCACGAGAGAGTGGAATTGTACCAGTAGGGGTCTGTGTTAGTTCTGCGGATGGCGTTGTGAGCCCGTTTGCGGATGACGTACAGTTTCCGCTCGAAAGCCGCCTCGTCAATACCTGCGGCGCGCCGGAGGAACACTTGCTGCATGAAGGGTTCGCTAGATTTGGCGGTGTCGCCCAGGGACGAGTTATCGGTGGGAACATCGCGCCAGCCCAGAACTTCCTGGCCTTCTTCGGCGGCGATTTCCTCAAAAATGCGTTTGCCGTTTTCGCGTTCAGTTCGATTTGGCGACGAGTAAATCGCGCCAACGCCGTACTCGCCGGCTTCGGGAAGTTCGATGTTTAGGCCCGCCGTTACTTTCTTGAGAAACTTGTGGGGTACCTGCATCAAAATCCCCGCCCCGTCTCCGGTGTTGGGTTCGCAGCCGCACGCGCCTCGGTGGTCGAGGTTCAATAGGATTGTCAGTGCCTGCTCGACAATTTCGTGGGATTTGTTACCCTTCATGTGTACGATGAATCCGACTCCGCAAGCGTCGTGCTCGAACTGCGGATCGTACAGACCTTGCTTTTGTGGCAGTCCGTTGCTGTTCATTTTGATGCTCCTGTCAAAGTGGCGAAAAGATGTTTATCTAGAGTAGAGCGTGGGATGGCGATCGCTCTAGTATCATGTATTATATGTGGATATACTCAATTGGGTAGAGCTACCAAAAAATCCCAGCTTATTCGATCCGAGGAAAAAAATAGTTAAAGCCGATACATTAACTATGGAACCCGGAGGTTAAAGATTTCTGCTTAAAGACTCTTCAATTATATGAATTATTAAACCGCAGAGGCCGCAGAGAGCGCAGAGGAAGAGAAGAGAGATGAGTAATTCCGATACCAACTCACATCTTGCACCCTTGTTAATAAGCTTTTCAAGGGCGGGCAAGATGCCTGTTCCAGAAAACTCAATTTTGTGGAACAGGCCGGAAAGCCTGTTCTTGAGAAATGAGTTTATAGCATTGTTAATGCGACTGTATCCTCAGCGGCTGGGTGACATCCTCCACCAGCATTTTGCCTTCTCAACAGCAATGAGTATTTCTTAAAAATTGCAACAAGTCGATCGACCTTTTGCCCTGATTGGCTCAAACTCATATGTTGCACCATTCTCAATTACTTGTTTGGGAACAGGCTTTTCGGCCTGTTCCACAAAATATAAATTTTCTTGTGGAACAGGCATCTTGCCTGTTGCTGACAATAATGCGAGATATCAGCTAAAATCGATAATTACGATCGCGCACCCACAAACTTACAGGCACAGCATGGCCTGTTTTGTCAACCTTTACTTCTACCAAAAAAGATTGTCGTTGCTTCCTTTGAGCTTCGCTAATGTCCTGATTGACTTTTTCCCTTTCATCCTCTGGCATATAATAAGTTTCTAAGCCGTATTCCATCTGCCAACCGTTATATTTGCCCTTAATTGCGATTTGATTGGCGGGCAAATTGGCGGGATTTTCTAGACTGACGCGGACGGGTTTCCAAGCTTGGGGACGGCCGGGATTAGTCGCTGCTTTTGGCGCTTCTAAGATTACATAAAAACTGGTTTTTGCCTTGACACTCTGCGTATTTTGTGGACAAACAACCCCGGGCGAACAATATATTTTTTCCCTCGGTAAATCTTTCCAGCCGGGGAGTTTTTGGAGATTTGTGCTAGCGGAAATATCATAGCTCAAAACTTGGTAATATCCGCGCAAAAAGTCGTAAGGGTCTACTGGTGCTGTTTGCAGGACAACTGTTTTCCCAGTAATAAAAGTGTAAACGGCGGTGGCGGGTACGGCGGCAATTAGTCCGATTTGCAGCAGCAAAGGAACCCACAGCCGCCACGCGGGAAGGCGTTTGGCAGCGGGGGGAAGGGTGAAGGATGGGGGATTAGGGCTGGTATCTGGTATGTCGGAACTTGGATGTGTTAAATCTGGATTTTCGGTGTTCATATTGGGAATTGGGAATTGGTTCGCAGAATAATATCGTTGAGCTTTGAATCGGCATAATCATCTTCCGAGTGGAGTGCGATCGTCCCGCTCGCACTATAGTAGAATGCTCCTATTCATCGGGGATTTTTGCGAAGTGGCGCTCGAACCACAAACCCGCAGCAATTACGCCAATTCCGCACAAAACAAAGACAAAAGATTTGAGCAACAATCCTGTGTTATATTCAAATAGTCTGCTGATAATTTGCAGGGTGATTAATACCATGCCTCCCCAAAAAGTCCGGCGGTTTCCTAATGCTAAACCTTCTCGGATTAAGCCGACAGCGAGCAAAAATAAGAAAACATTGAACAGAAAAGTTGCTAATTGAGGAAGGGGAGTAAAATTGAGGTGAATAAGCGGTATTAAGGCGCTGGCGACGATTAAAATGCCGATCGCACCTGTACTCAAATCCACTGCTTTTTGTCTTGGTCGCCGCAGTTCCAAACGCCCCAAGCGCAGCCACTCAAACACCGTGAAACCGCCCAAAACAGCCACATTTGCCAGCAAAACCCAATCCGACTCCGTTGGCGCAGGATTCGGCAAATCTTGCCACAACCAGTGGAAAGAAAGAAAATAAAATAAACTGGCGAGAAACAGCAGTGCTAAACTGCGGGCGGTAGGTTGAAACAGCTTGCTGCGTACCTTCGGCCAGATTGCATCGTCGTATCCCCACAGCAAAGCGGGCGGTAGGGCACAAAAAATTGCAGCAGCCCAGGTTTGATTTAACCCTTGGACGATAGAAACTTGTAGGGAAAAAATTATCGCGATCGCACCTATGGCAAAAATAGCACGCGATCGACACCAATAAGCCAGCGGCACAAACATTATACTGGCTGCGATCGGCATTTGCCGCACCAAAACTTCCAGCCAAGAAAACTCGACTTTGGAAGACCAATCTAACATAGCAAGCCAATAGCCTAAACCGACTAAAAGTGCCGACAAAACCCCCAAGGAAGTCAACCGCAAACTGTAAGCCATTCCGAGCACGCCGATTCCCCAAGCAAGGTAAAGTCCGTAGGAAGAACCGCCAATATGGAACATTTGCGCCATCAAAGCCATATTTGCTCCTAAAATCAGAGCACCTAATAGCAACAATCCTTCACCTAGGAGTTTGTTTCGCCCTTTTGTTGCGGGCATATTGGGATTGGAGTTTTGGCTTCGGGATGGGGGAATTCGCCACAGATAGAAACCTGCTGCATTGACTGCTACGAAAAGACTTAGCAGCATTGCAACTCTCACTTCGCGCGACCAAACTTGCCAGTTTGCGGCTACAAAGGTGATGACTCCTATACCGAGGAGAATGCCGCCGAGACTCATCAGAATGCTGAGGAATCGGTTGCGGGAGGCGGTTTCGAGTGTGTTGAATTGGTAGCGTTCCGAAAGTTGTTGGTAGAATGAAGTATCGATGAGTCCTTCTGCTTGCCAGAGTTTGGCTTGTTCTCGCAACTCGCGCCGAAATTTATCTGAAATCATTGTTTATATTCCAGAGGATTTGAACTGTGATAGTTTTTAATATTTGACATACTCCCCGCGCTGAAGCAACGGGGATTCTTCACGCTTCATTGACTGACGCTACCGAGGTAGTCTTACTCTGTCTCGACGTGCGTTTAGAGTCGTGGCAATGCCCTATCCCGACTTTTTCTATATTTACTGAGGCGTTTTCATCTCGGTCGTGTTCGCTACCACAGCCTAAGCAAAGTATCGAACGAACAGACAAATCAACTTTGCCCCACTTGAACCCACAATCAGAACAGCTTTGGCTTGTTGGCTCCCATCGACTGATAACTACAAACTTTCTCCCATACTTCTGAGACTTTGCTTCAACCAAGACTCTGAACTCTCTCCAACCTTGTTGACTAATCACCCTAGACAGCTTACGGTTTTTAACCATCCCTGACACGTTTAAATCTTCCAAAACGATAGTTTGGTTTTCACTAACGATTTTGGTGGACAATTTGTGCAAGAAGTCCTTACGGGTATCAGCAATTTGGTTGTGTAGCGTAGCCATCTGAATCCTGGTTCGGTTTCGTCGTTTTGAGTCTTTTTGTTGACGGGCTAACTTCTTTTGCAGCTTACGCACCCTACGGTCTAAGGCTTTGTAGGAAGGACTCACCGCTTTCTCGCCATTGCTCATCACGGCAAAAGTTTTAATCCCTAAATCAATTCCAACGCTTTGGTTTTTGGCGCAAACTTGAATAGGTTCTACTTCTACAACAAAGCTTAGGAAGTAGCGATTAGCACAATCCTTGATAATTGTGACCGAACTAGGTTCATACGGCAATTCTCTAGACCAGATTGGCTTAACAAGACCAATTTTTGCTAGATATACTCCATCCCCTTTAATAGAGAATCCCCCACGGGTAAGCCTTGCTGACTGGCTATTAGTTCGTTTTTTGAACTTGGGATAACCAATTTTCCTCCCTTTCCTCTTGCCTTTGCAGGAATCGAAAAAGTTCTGAAAAGCTATCTCTAAGTCGGCTACAGACTGCTGTAATGGAATGTTTGAAACTTCACTTAACCACGCCCTTTCTTCAGTCTTTTTTGCCTGAGTGATAACAATCTTTTGGAGTTCAGCGGATTTAGGCTTCTTTTCGGATTGCTTGCAGATAGCCAAAGCATCGTTATACACAACACGGACGCAACCAAACAACCGAGCTAAACTCTGTTGTTGCTGGTTTGTTGGGTAGAATCTGTACTGATACCTTGCTTTCATTATTCAATCCTCCTGCTATCATTGTATATCATATAGATACACAATAGCCATGAAAAAGAGCATATTTTTTCGACTGACTGACGAGGAGTTTGCGGAAATCGAAAATTACTGCAAGCAAACCAAACGAACAAAGTCTGATGTATTGAGAGAGTTAATTAGAAGCCTGAAAACGAAGAAAAAGCCGTCGAGCGAAGGACGGGGCTTGTGTCCCATTAGTTTTGGTCACTTGTGAGTCGATTGTCGATGGAGGCTGGGACACCTGCTGAACTTGCACAGCAGATTTGATTGATATCCTTCGGTTGTTGAAACCGTTTCTACATAAACAAACTCCCAGCAGAAAGAAACGAATAAATCAAGGAATGTAATATTATGGTACAAGCTCAATCTAAAAAATTAACTTTTGACGAGTACCTTAATTACTCAAATGATACGGGTCAACGCTATGAGTTAATTGATGGGGAGTTAATAGCTTTGCCACCAGAATCTGAACCTAATAATTTCATTGCTAACTATCTATTTTTCTATCTTGCTAGCAGCGGGCTAGTGCCGCTCAGGCTGATTAAAACGCATAATTGCGAGGTTCAAGTTGCCGTTTTGCGATCGGGAGATGCCGCCAACCACTACCCCGATTTGATAATTCTGGAACCTGAACACATTCCGCTGACAGCAACCAGGCTAACTATCACTTTCGATGTGCGATTCGTTTAACCTAAATGGGTAGGTTCTCCTATCCAGGGACGGTTAGCCTGACTCCGAGGAGTTAGTG
>NZ_JAUBTL010000084.1:18862-24137 GCF_036702475.1 Microcoleus sp. D2_18a_B4 | reverse complement strand
GTCAACAGTCAACAGTCAACAGTCAACAGTCAACAGTCAACAGTCAACAGTCAACAGTCAACAGTCAACAGTTAACAGTCAACAGTCAACAGTTAACAGGCTAATTCCCCAAAAAATAGCCTCTGCTGCGTCAATTAAACCTGCTGCTGTATCAGGAAAGGCTGCTATGAGGTATTTTAAAAGCATAGTGCGATCGCCCCCCGTGAGTGCAATTTTGCTATCAGGAAACAAACCCCGCCAATCTTCAATAAAATCCCTAACTCCTGCCACCGTCGCATACACAACTCCGCTTTGAATTGCGCCAGCAGTGTCTTTCGCCCAGCGGTGCGGCAGATTTTGTGGTAAACTAATTAATGGTAATGCAGCGGTTTTTTTACCTAGCGACGATAACTGCAAACCCAAACCTGGTAAGATTGCGCCCCCAACTAAATACCTATTGACATCAGCCCCAGTAAATGTTAAAGCTGTACCAGCATCTATAAGTAAAACTGGCCAACCAAATTGGTTGCCAGCACCCAGTACAGCCAAAGCTCTGTCAATTCCCAGGGTAGGATAGAGTCCCCCGATCGGTAACTGGTCTAAAGTAATAATCCCGACATCTGGATAACTCTGCCAAATTGCTGTTTGCTGGGGAACAACGGAGGCTAAAACTAGAGGCAGGGGAACTAAAGAAAGTGTGTGAGGACTAGAAAATGCGGGAGTAGCAGGAAGACAAAGGAGATTTTGAGCAGATATTTCCTCGATCGACCTCATTACTGTTTGCACCAAATATTCGGCCTTTTGCTTCTCGGAGAACCGGGAAACAGCATCAGCATTGAGATGCTCTGTATCCCATGTTTTCTCCAGGGTTTTGCCCACAAATAATCCCCAGTGCAGCCGGGAATTGCCGATCGCCAAAGCTATTTTAATCTGCGCTTTACCTGTCGATCCAGAAGTAATGTTGTCGGTGGTTGCTGGCGAACTAAAATTGTCGGGAAGCGAATTTTCCATGTTAAGCGGGCCGGCGCAAACATTGAACTAAAGATAGATTTTAGATTAATTTTATTTGCTTAACCGGGCGGTTAACTCTATTTGACATCTAACCAAGTTCCATGCCGCGCACCAATTAGTATTGTCGCCTGCAGAGGGCATACTTGCTAAATATAAATATTTGTAAAGCAAATAATTGCTTTGCTCAGGCTGCCTCCTTTATAATGTCTTAAGATATTCCAAAAGTCCTGGTAGCTGCGATGGGGCTGTTGGCGGGGTAAGCACAGGTTTAAAAAACCCGACTCAATCAAAATACTGTACAACTGCTGAGTAAATATGTCTTTAAAAATACAAGAACACGAAAACCCCTGGTACAAAGTAACTTCGCGGTTGCCTGAATCTGAAAATTGGAGGCAGGAAGAAAGTCTTTCGCTGCCGGAAGTAGACCAACAAAAAGCCCTAATAGTGCAGATGCAGCAGCAAGTTCAGTTATCAAACTTGCTGAACCAAATTAATAACGAAATTCGCAGTACACTTGACATAGAAGAAATTTTGACATCGGCCTGCAGATTGCTGGGGCAAGCGTTACAGGCCAGCCGCGTGAGCATTTTAGTCAAAGAATCAAATACAGAAAAAACTTTAGTCACGCGCGGAGAGTACAACGCGGGGGACTATCCGATCCAACTGGGAATGAAAGTACCCATGAGTGACAACCCGCATTTGGCAGCCGTCGTGTCTCAGCAAGAGTCCCTAGCAGTGACGAAGTTTCTCGATTTTCCGGGATTGAATCCACAAACCCGAAAAATTGCCGAAGCTTTGGAAATTAACTCAATGCTGGCAGTAGCTACTCGCTATCAAGGTGAAGTGAATGGCATAATTGGTTTGCATCAGTGCGATCGCGAACGGGAATGGACTGATTGGGAAAGGCAGCTTTTAGAAGGGGTAGGATCGCAATTGGCGATCGCGATCAATCAAGCCAAACTATATAGCAAAACCAGGCGCCAAGCCGAACGAGAATCGCTGCTACGGCTGATCGGCAACCAAATTCGCAGTACCCTGGATCTGGGAACTATCCTGGAAACAGCGGTGAGGGAAGTCCGCCAACTCTTGCAGTGCGATCGAGTAATTATCTATCAGTTTCAAGACAACTGGCAAGGAAAAGTTGTTGTTGAAAACATGACTGTTCCTTGGCCTTCAATTTTAGGAGATATGGGGGCTGATAAGTGTTTCCGGGGAGATTACGCCGATCTTTACCAGCAAGGGCGAGTCAAAGCAATTAATGATATTTTTAATGCTGGTTTAGAGCCTTGTCATGTCGATTTCTTAGATAGTTTGCAGGTAAAAGCTAATCTGATTGTGCCGATAGTTACATCCAGAACTGAAGAAAATACCTCCGACACAGCCGGAAGCTATAATCCTAAATATCCCGGTAGGCTGTGGGGTTTGCTGATTGCTCACGAGTGCGGGGATACCCGCAATTGGCAGCGGCAAGAGATGGAGTTGCTATCCCAAATAGCCAACCAAATGGCGATCGCCATTCAGCAAGCAGAACTTTACAGCCAAGTCCAAGACGCTGCGGTAAAATCTCAAGCTCAAACCCAGCAGTTGCAGGCTGCGTTAGAAGAATTGCGATCGGCACAGCAGCAATTGATTCAAAGCGAAAAAATGTCAGGTTTGGGGCAAATGGTAGCCGGAATTGCTCATGAAATTAACAACGCCAACAATTTCATCCACGCTAACTTGTTTCACGCTCAAGAATATTTTAAAGCGTTGAACCAAGCTCTAGAACAGGTCGGAAATGCCTGCCCGGAAGCAGGGGAGGCAATGGTCAGAATCAATGAAGAACTAGAACTCGATTACATTCGAGAAGACTTTGGTAAACTTCTCAATTCAATGCGGGAAGGAAGCGGGAGGATTCGCTCGATCGTGATGACGCTGCGAAATTTTTCTCGTTTAGACCACGCTGAATTAAAACCAGTAGATTTAAATGAAGGTTTAGAAAGCAGTTTCTTAATGCTGCAAAATAAGCTAAAAACCCATATCAAAATAGACAAGCAATACGGCAGTTTGCCGCCCGTCCAATGTCATGCCAGTCAAATTAACCAAGTATTTTATAATTTGATTGACAATGCTTTAGATGCGCTCCAGTCAACGAGCAAACCGGGGGAATTAACTATCCGCAGTTGGCAAAGCGAGCCGGACTGGGTAACAATCTCTGTCCGCGACACGGGATCTGGCATTCCTGCGGAAATTCAAGACAAGATTTTTGACCCATTTTTTACTACTAAACCTGTGGGGAAAGGCACTGGTTTGGGACTTTCAGTGTGCTATCAGGTAATTGTTCAAGCTCACGGCGGCAAGATCCGTTGCGTCAGTCAGGTTGGTGAAGGAACTGAGTTTATTGTAGAGTTGCCGCTGACAAATCAGAGGAGGGTAAGTGCATAATTCCTACTTTAGTCAGATTAACTCTGTTTTGTCACTCTGGCAGTAGTATAGAACCCATTTGACATCTTGAGGGCGATCGTCAATCACATTACGTATCACCAATAAACTTGGTTTTTTAGCGATGCCTACGGCCAGCTTCGCTAACGCATTTTTAATGAAATCAGATTTAACTTACGCCCGAACCCCAATTTTCAGAAATTCCCAACTGGGTGATGCTTAGACATATAAAATCATAAGTATTTTTACTCATAATTGTCTCTGCGGATTCACTTCTGTCCGCTGAATCACTGAAAGCTGCCTCTTGGGGGGCCCGGAATGTGGGATGTAAGCTCTCCTCTACAGATGTGGAAAACCCGCTTTTTATAGGGCTGAAAAAAAGATCGCAATTTGTCCGGATATAACTTATTGATGATGAAAGTTAAAGCTATCTATGTAAATCTGTCTAAGTAGGTGTAATTATTTACACTCAATATTTGATCAGGGGCAATAATACCTTCAGATGCTTATTGGGCAAGCATTTTTACTTGATTTACCTGCAGGTATGAGGAAATTTTTCTTGCAGTGACCGATCGCTACAAGAAAGCCCAACCTCTGGTTTTCAGTCACTTCTAATTCTTAATTACTCATCATTAACACAGAAGCTATGGCTACTTCAATCACTGGTTCTTTGGGTACAAGCACTAATTACAGCAATGTCAATGACCTGATCGCAAAATGGCCTACTGCCGCCAAGGATCAAGGCATCCAACTGTCTGGGATAGCTTTTGATGGCGTGGAAACGAACTACACTAACCCTACTGCCCTCAGCAACCTCACCTTAGCAACGAACGAAAACCCTAAAAGCTGGTTGAGCTACGGCGGTCCCGCTGGTGTTGGTGTCGCATCTGATTATCCTGGTTGGTTCACCGACGCCAATAAACTTCGGGCGGAAATCAACTTTGACCCCAACACCAATAAATCTCAGGTGCTGAAGGTGAAATGGGGAGATAACAAGGACATTACTAGCGCCACGATCGGGCTGAGTGGATTACTTCCCAAATCCAGTTCTACTACAGCGAACGATCAAGGCAATGAAGCTGGTTTGCTGCAAATCTTCAATAACGGGGCTTTGGTACCGGCTACCAATTTTACGATCGCTCGCCTCAACCCTCCTACCCCTCCGATCACTCCAAAACCGATCGGTGTGTCTTCAGATGGAGTGACTTTCATTGCCGATCGTGCCGATGGCAATTTCACATTCCAGATACAAGCAAATTCCACTAGCGTTGCTTTTGACGAACTGCGGTTCTCCGCCAAAGCCTACGATAGCCCCACCGCTGCCTACGCCACTAGCACCTCCGTCAAAAGCGATAGTTCCGACTACTTAGTGCGGAGTATTCAATATCAAGGAATTGATGTGACGCCGACGCCGACGCCGACATCTCCAAGTCTCTTCCAGTTCGCCCAACCAAATTACACAGTGGCTGAAGGCGACCCGGTTACGATTAACATTACTCGCACCGGTGGCACGGCGGCGGCATCGATTAACTACGCTACAGTTGACGATTCGGCAAGTTCAGCAGGCACAGCAGCGGATTACACTACGGCGGCGGGGGTGTTGAATTTTGATGCGGGGCAAACAACCGCTAGTTTCACCGTGACGGCTTTGACTGATTCGATTTTGGAATCGCCGGAAAGGGTGAATTTGGTGCTGTTCGGTGGCAATGTCAGTAATACGTCAATTTTGACGATTAATGATGTGCCGCCGACGCCAACGCCAACGCCGACGCCGACATCTCCAAGTATCTTCCAGTTCGCCCAACCAAATTACACGGTGGCTGAAGGCGACCCGGTTACGATTAACGTTACTCGCACCGGTGGC
>NZ_JAUBTL010000084.1:0-18762 GCF_036702475.1 Microcoleus sp. D2_18a_B4 | reverse complement strand
TTCGCCCAACCAAATTACACGGTGGCTGAAGGCGACCCGGTTACGATTAACGTTACTCGCACCGGTGGCACGGCGGCGGCATCGATTAACTACGCTACTCTTGACGGTTCGGCAAGTTCACCAGCGGATTACACTGGGACGGCGGCGGGGGTGTTGAATTTTGATGCGGGGCAAACTACCGCTAGTTTCACCGTGACGGCTTTGAGCGATTTGAGTTTGGAATCGCCGGAAACGGTGAATTTGGTGCTCTTCGGTGGCAATGTCAGTAATCCGTCAATTTTGACGATTAATGATGTGCCGCCGCCAACCAGGTTTTTCTTCAGTCAGGATACTTACAGCGTCATAGAGGACGAAAATGCGCTGATTACTATCAATCGCAGTGGCGACCTTTCGCAACCGAGTGAGATTTTCTTCGGCACGGCTGACGATACTGCTCAGTCTAGGATTATGCCATCGGATTACATCCCTGTGTTTCAACAGATCATTTTTGAACCCGGAGAAACTAGCGTACAAGTTCCGGTTCAAACTTTATTTGACGGTTTCGCGGAGTTTTCTGAAACGGTGGATTTGGTCTTGATTGGTAGCAGTGTGGATAGTCCGGTACGGGGAGTTTTGACCATTATTGATCGTGAGAGTATGTTTGGGCGTCAAGCTTCCTTCTTTGACGGTTCGTCTCGTGATCCTATTACTGATGGTGGTTCGGGAGATTTTACGACGCTTAATCGGACTGGCAATACTTCGCTTTCGGCTTCGGAGGACTATTTGATTGCTCCTCGTGGTGGTCAACCTGTGAACAACGTAGGCTACAACATTAGTCCATTTGCTGTGAATCCTTCGGGAGGCACGGTGAACATTAATCCCGGTCAAACTCCCGTTAGTCTGACGAATAACAATCTTCCTGATTTGACTGGTGGGGTGGGGAATTCAGGCTTGGACCCAGGTTCGATCGGCCGTCCGGCATCGACTAAAATTACTCTGATTTAAGGCTGTTAGTAGGGCGAGGAATCCTTGCTCTACTAATATGTCCCGCAAGTAGTTAAATGCTTTTTATCAGTCTGGCTCCTCACTACAGCTTTTTTCAAGAAAGTGAGGTAGGCAGGTAAAATCTTCGCTGTGTGACAGTCGCTGGCACCGACAACTAATGGGATTCACCTACAGGGCTGATTGTGGGCGACATCGACCAGAATCCCCTTGCTGGTGCTAGTTTCGTGGCTTTAAACCCATTTGCTACTCCGGTCTGATAGCACCCTTTCAAGGTCGTACTCTTAGATGCTACGCGCATTATTCGAGTACGACCTTGAACCCTTGTATATGGAAAGAATTAGATGGCAATTTGCTATTGGCTGGGGGTTTTTGAGATTGTTGGTTTGTGGTAAGTATTGTTTGTAAAACCCGACCCTAAAATTATCGATTGGATATTATTTTTTTTTTCGTTTACCTACTTAATCCTTAATTTGTTGATAAGCTTGCTGACACTGTTCAAAGGTTGAGGCGTCAGCTTCCCTATTCCCAAAAGATAGTTGCTCATGTATTCTTATCAAAGTTTCGTAAGGCACTGGCTGGGGTAATTGCTGGATTAATTGCAAATATTCGCCATCAGTGTGGCTGGGTTGATAAACTACGGTGCCCGCATCATTTAACCGCTGCAACAGCGCCATGTAAAGATAGCGGCAAGCTTGGCGGTATTTGCCTTGTTGCTGCAAATTTTGCGATCGCAACAACCACTCTGCTACCGACAAATCGTTAATTGCTTTTTTCGCACTTCCATCAGTTGTTTGATTCCTCTTTTTGAAATTATAAATATAAAAACGTAACAGTTGCCAAATCTGCCTACTCGCCCAGACTGCGAGCAATGCTAAGATTAACCAAAAGGCGGCTTTAGCGATCGCCCCCAAGATGGGGGAATCAAACCAAGATGGCAATTTGACATTGGGTATATTTTGGGCAGTTTTTAGTTCCCACCACTCCTGCAATCGTTGTTGCGACTGTCCTAATTGCCAACCCAAATTAGTTTTCTCAAAGGAACTTTCAGACATAGCTTTACATCACTTAATCGATTTGGGCTTGTGGATTTGGGATTTTTTTATTCGATCGTCTTACTGCACATTTTGTACAGCTTTTAAGTTGCTACTAACTAATTGACTCCTCGATCGCAATTTCCATGCAAAACTCAGTACCTCGATCGCCCAACCGATCGAACTCGGTTTCAATACCACATATATTAGCTTTTTGTCAAGAGAGAGAGAGCACTTTTGGGATGCTTAACTGAGTGATAGGAAATTTGATAAAGATTTACAAAAGAAACGTGTCAGAATGGAAACAATAAGGTAATGGGTAAAAGACAAGGAGGCACTGATGGTAGCGCTGACTGAACGAGTCCAACGCAGATTGACGGTGGAAAAAGTCGAAATTGCCCCTGATACAACGGCAATTCGATGCCTGGACTGGGATAGAGACCGCTTTGACATCGAATTCGGACTCAAAAACGGTACAACTTACAACTCATTCATTATTCGCGGTGAAAAAACAGCCCTCGTCGATACCTCGCACGAGAAGTTTCGCCCGCAATACATGGAAACTCTGACGGGCGAAATTGACCCCAAAGAGATTGACTATCTAATTATCAGCCACACGGAACCAGACCACAGCGGTTTAGTCAAAGACGTGCTGGCGCTGGCACCCCAAGCAATTGTCGTGGGGGCGAAAGTAGCAATTCAATTTTTAGAAAACCTTGTACACCAACCATTTGAGCGATTGGTAGTAAAAAACGGGGACAAACTAGATTTAGGAAACGACCACATTATCGAATTCGTATCGGCGCCGAACTTGCACTGGCCTGATACTATTTTCAGCTACGACAGCAAAACTCAAGTGCTGTTTACCTGCGATGCTTTCGGGATGCACTACTGTTCCGACAGCACCTTTGATGACGATTTAGCAGCAGTTGAGGAAGATTACCACTTTTATTATGAGTGTTTGATGGCTCCCAATGCTCGATCGGTACTCGCTGCGATGAAGCGGATGGCAGAGTTGGGAGAAATTGGTACTGTTGCGACCGGTCACGGCCCCTTGCTGCGGCACAATGTGGTGGAACTTACCGGACGCTACAAAAGGTGGAGCCAAGCGCAAGCTAAGGCAGAAACCACTGTAGCGGTATTTTACACCTCCGACTACGGATGGAGCGATCGACTCAGCCAAGCGATCGCCCACGGTATCACCAAAACTGGTGTCGCTGTGGAAATGATGGATTTGAGAATCGCCGACTTGCAAGAAGCCCGCGAACTTGTCGGTACCGCCGCCGGTATCGTGATTTGTTCGCCACCGAGTAGTGGTACTGCTGCTGCGAATGCCGAAGCTGTTATCAACACAATTTTAGTTGCGGCTAACAACAAACAATCTTTCGGTTTGTGCGAATCCGGCGGCGGCGATGACGTATCTATTTACCCGCTGCGAAACAAGTTCAAAGAGTTGGGTTTAAAAGAAGCATTTCCCAACATTTTAATTAAAGAAACGCCGACAGAAGCGAGTTATCAACTTTGCGACGAAGCCGGCACTGACTTGGGACAGTGGCTGACGCGGGACAAAGCAGTCAAACAGATGAAATCCCTCGACAGCGACCTCGATAAAGCTTTGGGACGGATCAGCGGCGGACTGTACATCATTACCGCCCAAAAAGGCGAGGTTAGCGGTGCGATGCTAGCTTCTTGGGTAACGCAAGCCAGCTTTAAACCGCTGGGTTTAACAATAGCAGTAGCGAAGGATCGGGCGATCGAATCGATGATGCACGCGGGAGATAAATTTGTTCTCAACGTGCTGGAAGAAGGCAATTATCAAACCTTGATGAGGCACTTTTTAAAGCGTTTTGCTCCTGGTGCCGATCGATTTGCCGGAGTTAAAACTCAACCAGCAACCAACGGTTCTCCGATTTTGACAGATTCCTTGGCTTACATGGAATGCGAAGTAGTCAGCCGGATGGAACTTTCGGATCATCATATCGTATATGCGATCGTCGATAACGGTCGCGTATCCAATCCCGATGCACTGCCGGCAGTTCACCACCGCAAAGTGGGAAATCACTATTAGGAAGGAAATTCGGCAACGAGCCGTGTACGGGATTTAACGGATGTAACTGACATCTTGCACCATTTTCAATAGGTTTTTTATGGGCGGGCTAGAAGCCCACCCCACAAGAAATTCACTCTTTGTGGAACAGGCATCTTGCCTGTTCTTGACAAGGGTGCAAGATTTAAGATGTAACGGCCTCTTTATCAGGGGAGAAACGTGATTTCTTTTACGCAACAACTCTCAAAGTAGGGTGCAAGCTAAGCACCTTACCAGGCAAACCGTTGTCATTTAGACTCCATTTTAATAGGGGAATTGCCAATGCCTGCCAATCTTTTAGAAGACCGAGATTACACAATTATTATTGCCAGAAGCGATGCCAGCAGAGACCCTCACCATCCTTGGTACGAGGAGTGGGTAGAAGCACAGGCATCTCTGATCGACTTAGCAAAAAAATGTCAGGAATTTGATAGCGACGGCATCACCCTTTACGAAGCTTCTACTCCTATGTGGAAGTATAAAAATTCAAATGTTGCCCGGTTAGCTGAAATTTTGCAGCGACAAAATACAGAACCGGATTCAGAAAACCCGACTACAATTCATTTGGAAGAAGCTCTGAAAGCAAGTTTTAGCGATTATTTCGCAAACAAAACAGATGGCAAAGGGAACAAAGGAGCAATAATTGTTGCAGTCCTAGATCAAAAACCCGAAAATACCGCTGCTGTCGCTGAAATTATTGTAAGTGCAGCAAATAAAATAGATAAAGACGAAGAAATTGGAGTGAGCTTTATCCAAATTGGGGATGATTTGAAAACCAGGGAATTTCTGATTGACCTGGATACCAATTTACAGGGTAGAGGCGCAAGGTTTGACATTGTAGATACCAAGTTTTGGCACGAAATCAAAAGAAGTTCTGTAGTTCAGTTTCTCATAGGTGCAATTAATGACTAATACTTTGACTCCTAGACTCGCATCTGATGCCAAACCCCGCGACGTGCAGTTTATCCCGATCGCCCTCGATACTTTTATTCTGCGATCGCGCACTTGGGATCGACTCAAATTTGAAGTCGAGTATTCGCTGCAAAAGGGTACGACAGCCAATAGCTACATTATTCAAGCTGACAAAACTGCTTTGTTCGACCCGCCGGGGGAATCTTTTACTCAAAATTACCTGGAATTTTTGCAGCAACGGGTGGACTTGACCAAGCTGGATTACATAATTTTGGGGCATTTCAATGCTAACAGATCAGTAACAATTAAAGCTCTGTTGGAATTAGCTCCTCAACTAGCTTTGGTTTGCACGAATCCCGCCGCAATTAGTTTGCGCGCCGCTTTTCCCGATCGAGAATTAAACATTATGATCGTTCGGGGAGAAGAAACTCTCAACTTAGGAAAAGGTCACGCCTTAAAATTCATCGCGACTCCGACTCCTCGCTGGCCCGATCAACTTTGCACCTACGATCCGCAAACTCGAATCGTGTTCACTGACAAACTATTTGGAGCTCACGTTTGTGGCGACCAAGTATTCGATGAAGGGTGGAGCGTTTACAGCGAAGATCGGCGCTATTATTACGATTCCCTGCACGCATCTCAGGCCAAACAAGTGCTGACTGCAATGGATAAATTCGCCGATTTACCAGCAGCATTTTATGCTCCCGGTCACGGCCCGATCGTCCGTTACGGCCTTAATGAACTGAGCAATTTGTATCGGGAATGGAGCCAGCAACAAAATTCAAAAGACTTGACAGTTGCTTTGATTTATGCTTCGGCTTACGGAAATACGGCTACTTTAGCCCAGGCGATCGCCAAAGGAATTACTAAAGCCGGCGTTGCGGTGGAAAGTATCAACTGCGAATTTGCCGAACCGGGAGAAATTCAAGAGGCGATCGAGAAATGCGCGGGATTTATCATCGGAACTCCCACGCTAGCAGGACACGCTCCGACGCAAATTCAAACTGCTTTGGGAATTGTTTTATCTACCGCAACTAAGAGCAAATTAGCCGGGGTTTTCGGTTCTTTTGGCTGGAGTGGAGAGGCGATCGACTTAGTTGAAAATAAGCTGAAAGATGCCGGCTATCGAATTGGATTTGAGCCGATTCGAGCCAAATTTAAGCCGACGGCGGCGACGATTCACGAGTGCAAAGAAGCGGGAACGGATTTTGCTCAAGCTTTGATTCGATCGCAAAAATTGCGGGCACCGAAACCGCAGTTAGCAGCGGGTAGCGATCGCACTGAACAAGCAGTAGGGAGATTGGTTGGTTCGCTGTGCGTACTCTCGGCGAAGCGGGGGGAGGTAGCCAGTGCGATGCTGGCTTCGTGGGTGTCGCAAGCAACGTTTAATCCGCCCGGTGTGACGATTGCGGTGGCGAAAGATCGATCGATCGAAGCTTTGATGTACGCCGGAGATAAATTTGTGCTCAATATCTTAGCAGAAGGGCGACAGTTGCGGAAGTATTTCATGAAAAACTTTGCTCCGGGAGAAGACAGATTTGCCGGAGTCGAAACAATGGAAGCTAGCAACGGCTGTCCAGTTTTGACTGATGCTCTAGCTTATCTCGAATGCGAAGTGATAAGTCGGATGGAATGCGGCGATCACTGGGTAGTTTATGCAGCGGTTGAAAACGGTCATTTGCTGAAAAATGACGGCGTGACAGCGGTGCACTATCGGAAATCTGGGAGTCATTATTAAAGTGAAGTAATCTTGATAAATCCTCGCTTTTCCACAAGTCCGCCGGGGGTTTAAACCCCCGGCTAATAGCTAAAGTCCTCTAAAGAGGACTGATGATTTTAACAGTCCTCTTTAGAGGACTTTCGCTTTGAGGCAGGGGTTGAAACCCCTGCCGGACTGGGGGAAAGCGCGTGTTTAATGATATAAAACTCCCTTACTTTTCTTTTATTTCCTGTTCCGGCCACAGATAAATAGCGCCCGAAATCAAAGTTAAAGCCACAGAAACCCAAAAAGCAATTAATGCGGGAAAATTCCACGCTTCCGACAAAGGAGCAATTAAAAGTGCGATCGCCACAATCTGACTCACCGTCTTCAATTTGCCCCAAATATTAGCTCCCGAAATCGTAGTTTTATTAACACGCCACCCCGCAATTGTCAACTCCCGACCAAAAATCAAAAACACTCCCCAAGCCGGGATTTTCCCCAACTCAATCAATACCAAAAGCGGCGCGAGCACCAACAATTTATCGACCAAAGGATCGAGAAACTTACCCAAATCGGTAATTTGATTCAACTTCCTAGCCAAATAGCCGTCCAGCCAATCAGTAGCCGCAGCTACCACAAAAATTGCGGTGCAAATCCAGCGGCTTTGCGCGCTTGGGTCGTACAAACCGTAGAGCAGAAAAGGCACTCCCAGTAAGCGAGAAAAAGTAATCAAATTAGGCAAATTCATAATAGCAAGAAGTTCGGCAACGCGCAGTGTAAGGGATTTAACGGATGTAACAGATATCAGGAAGAAATCAGAAGTCGCTCCTGCAATTCATTAACTGTCGATCCAGTTCTATGATATAATCTCGGCCGTAAGATTGATTTTCTAATCCTTGTACCAGATTTTCTGGCAGGTCTTGGGCAATTTCACTGCTACAGGAACCAGCCGCTAAAGCAATAGTGGCTACTGTATCCACATCTCCCGAAAAGGCAATGCAATCTTGGAGCAGTTTGCTCATACTATCATTTCGCACGATCGCAGTAATAGCTGCTCTAACACAGACCAAACCTTTAACGCTGACTTGTCCTTGCCAAGGTATCGACCACTCACCAGCTACGTGCCTTTCTAGAAAATTTCCCAAATTCTTCTTTAAACCTAGCTGATAAATAAAGTAATGGGACATCAAAGCAGCGGCTATAGCTGCATTAATGCCATCGGGAGTGTTGTGAGTAATTGCAGCTTGAACGGTAGCATTCTCGATGACTTTTTCAATAGTAGGAAAAATGCCAATGGGGCCTGCTCGCATCGCAGAGCCGCTTTTATCGCTAGCAGAGTGAATTTTTTCTAAGAATTCTTTTCCGTCTTGAACTTGTAGCAAAAAATTGTAAAATTTGCCCGCATAACCAAATCGCCGATCGCGGTGAAAAGCTGCAACAAATTTACTGGCTAAAAGTTCCGGCGTCCAAGGTTCTCGGCTGACGATCGCTTCTGCGACGGCTAAACTCATCTGCGTATCGTCTGTGTAACATCCAGGCTGGATGTCGTGATGGGGATGCTTTATGTAAGCGTTGAGATTGTTGTACAATTCGATCGTCTGCTGGTCAACAAATTCAAAACCCGCACCATAAGCGTCACCAATCGCTAATTCTATTAACATATATTTAATCAGTTCCCAGCTATTTCATCCCCTGTTTTTTCCTAAAATAATAAAAAAAACAACCCAAAACAACTTACCTATCTAACACGCACCGTTTTTGCTGAAGACCACCCCAATTGTTTTGCAAATCAGAGTGATGTCGTAGACAACAGACCACTTGCCCTGATAGGCGAGATCCATCTGCACAATTTCGTCAAAGTCTTTGACTCCAGACCGTCCGTGGACTTGCCACTCCCCAGTCATACCGGGTTTGACATTTAAACGCTGCCAGTGAACAGCGTCATAGGCAGCAACTTCATCAGGAGTGGGCGGTCGAGTTCCCACCAAACTCATGTCGCCGACTAACACATTCCAGAATTGAGGTAACTCATCCAAACTCGTGCACCGCAAGAAGCGGCCGACGCGGGTAATTCGCGGGTCATTTTCATTCTTAAAAATGTGACCCTTGGCTTGGTTGTTAACTAAATGTTTGAGCTTTTCTGCATCGACAACCATCGATCGAAATTTCCACATTCTGAAAAGTCGCCCTTGGAAGCTGCAGCGGACTTGACTGTACAGCAGCGGGCCCCGATCGTCCAATAGCATCGCCACAGCCACCGGCACCGCCACCACTGCTGCAATTGCCAGTCCCAGCAGCGAGCCCAAAATATCGATCGACCGTTTTACCTTGCTCGTTACGGATCGGTGATGTTGTTGTTTTGATACACCGACTCTGTAAGTAAATTCTTGAAAAAATAAGGACAGCATTTCTGATAATGATGATTTCGACGAGGCACCCATCGGAAATTTCATATGATTTGTCTCAACTTTAACGATCACGTCCATCTTATTACCCCTCCCAAATCTGCAGAACCTGAAATACTCAGCTTTGCACAATCTTTAAAAACCCATAACACTTTTATAAAGTTTCTATGTGTTTTTTCTAAAAACGTATAAAGTTTATGTAAAGTTACGTAAATTTACTGAAAAAAGTTAGTCCTGGATGCAAAAAAACCTGGTTTCGACTAGGACTCTTCCCGGAAGACAGGGAGGGTGCTACAGAGAAACCGGGTTTTTTGCCGTTTAGCGATAAATATCGGTGCGAACATCCCAAGCAAGTGTTAGCGGCTCTAACAATTTTTGCTGGCTGCTAGAGGCGAGTTTACCTAAATATTCGCGGACAACAGAGGCGTGTTCGAGATTCAACCGATAACCCCGCGAGACATCTTCAAAGAAAAGCGGCTCAGCCCAAATTGCTTCCCAATCAGGATTTTGCCTCGACTCCTCGGCGAGCAGCATGAAATCTTCCTCCGCAGGCACAAGCCCCGCCGGCAAATTTCCTTCCAAAATCCGCAGAATCCGGGGTTCGCAAGTACGGGTATTCACGCCCTGGCGTTCCAACAACTGCAAAATTTCCTGAAAGCTTAGAGTTTCCTGGCCCAAAACCTGCATTAATTCCCAGAGCAGAAAAAAGTCGCTGTACTGCTGCTGCGACACACCCAAAATGTGAGGATAGAGAGCCACACTCGCTAACCCGCAGGCAACTCGACCCATTTTTTGGGGGAAATTGGTACTTTGAGATACAGAATTTAATGCAGAATTGTCAATCTCAAAAGTATCTCGATCGCCCAGCAATTCCTGGTCTTGAACCACGATCGCATTCGGCAGCTTCTGCCGCAACCAGCGGGCAATCGCAGGCCAAGCACCCATACCCCCCGCACAAATCGCCTGATTAATCCCCGCCGGCGACATTCCCGCGCGGCTGAGCAAAGCATTCAATTCACGATTCAACTGCTGCACAAAAGGCACTAAAACCAGACTTTCCAAATCTTTGCGCTTCACATCCCAATGCTGCTGGCCAATATCCAAAGCAAAAGTTTTTTGATGTTGCAAAGTAACTTTTATTTGCCTTGCCGCCTCTAACAATTGCAGGCCAAAAGCAGAACCTTGTAACCGCTGCTGCAACTGATACCGGCTCGGCAAATCAGGATGGCCAGGACGTGGCAAATCGATCGACATTCCCCAAGTTTCATTTTTAGCCAACAACTGACAGATAATATCCTGATCGAAAGCATCGCCAGCCGCATCAAAACTGTGGCAAGTAAAATCAGCACGACTTAAATCTTGAAGATTAGACGGCAACTCAACTAAAGCTAATTCCACCGTCGCCGCCCCCGCATTCAAAATCAAAGTTCCCCCGCTAAAAGACGAAGCATTCACAGCCAGCGGTGCAGCTTCTTCACCGCCCTTAGCAGAATCCACGGCTGACGACTCGACTTCCATGTTATTTTTCACAGGAGTTACAGCAGCAAGCAAAGTGGCGATCGCATCTTCCACTACAAAAATTTGCGAACCAGAAGCCACCAGAGACGCGCCCAAAACCGCCTCCTGCAGATTAAACATATAAACATCCGACCAGCCGGCCGGAGTCCCCAAAATTACACCCTGCAAGTCTAAAAGCGCCGCATCGAGAGTTTCTGGCGTCAGTCCCGAAGCCCTACAAATTAAATTAGAAACTGGCAATCCTGCAAAATTCGCCCTTGGTGCAGAATCCAAAATTTCCCCTGATTCGGCAAATTTTTGTCCCCGCAAACTCGGATTCAAAGTAGCCAGCAGTGCCCGCACGCATTGCAGCGGCAAGGCGATCGAAAAAGCCTCGAAGGGCGACCACTGCAACAGCGGTTCGTACATCCCAGCAGCCTCCCGCTGATAAGGAATGCCCACCTTTAAAGGCAATTTAAAATTTTCCAGTAAAAATTCTCCAGCAGCCAAAGCCTGGGGTCGGAATCCCACCGACTTGACTGTCACCTCTGACCCTGGGCTACCTGGGGATGTTTCCGCCATCACCGCAGCCGAGGGAATCCGACAACTGGCGTCTGCTGCCCAAGCCTCAGCCTGCGATGCTTCCCAGTAAATCGGGTGCAATTCGCCGCTGGTGCGATCGAGCAAAGCCGCAGACAGGCCGCTGGAACCGAAATCAATGCCCAAATACCAGCTAGAATTCCGGCGTTCTGTGGATGGGGCGATCGCACCTCCGGCAGAATGCCCAGCCGAGTCTTGCTGCTGTGTCCCGGCCAACTCGCTAAAATCGGTTTTCCCCTCAACAACTCCTGCTTTATTCTCTGTCGAAATTAGGTTTTTTTTTTACTTTCTGGAGGACTCGATCGCAGTTCGTTAGTTTCGGCAGTTTCTGGAGGGGGAGAAGCAGTCAAAGGTCGATCGGTCTCGGTCAAACTAGCCAAAATCTCGTCTAGCGTCAAATTCGAGTCGTCTTCCTCCGCAAACAAATCATCCTCAAGTTCGTTTTCCAAAACAAAGGGTTCATCATCAGAGGAGAGTTCCAACACATCGGAGAACAAATCCTCCAGCGTGCCGAGTTCTTCCTCTGCCGCCTCCGCAAAGGGATTGTTTGCAATGCCTTCGGGGGAACTCGCCGATAAATCCAAGGTGTTAGCGACTGAGAAATTCGATCGCCCGAAGCTAGTATTTTCCAATCCCTCCAGATTGTAGAGGTCTGCCTCCAAAAGTTCCAGAGTATTGTTGTCCAAATTTAGAGCTCGATCGAGGTCATCTTCTAATGCCTCGACCGGCAGCAAGTCCTCGTCCGGCGAAGCTTGGATGTACCCCTCATCGAGGCGCTGCGAGGATGAGTCGAACTCGCCAGTTTGAACGTCACCGGCACTCGGCACACGGGACTCGGCACTGGGGCGGTTTGGGCTAATTTCGGCAGGCGTTTTCAACGGCAAAGCTGCTGATTGAGGGACTGTAGCGCCGAACTGCTCGCCTTGGTTTTGAGCCGTTTCTAGATTTTCTCGATCGTCCGCGTCAAGTTGCACCTCGGCGGTTGAGGCTGGTGCTTCTGAAACTTGAGGTACTGTTGCCCCTTGCGGTTCAAATAAATCTGCACTATCTAAAGTTAGAGACTCTACAGAATTCCCCATTACCAAGTCTGAATCTTCATCTACTAAAATCTCTTCCAGAGATTCGCCTTCATCGAGCAGATTTACAAACAAATCTTCGGTCATTTTTAGCGATTCGGCAGTTTCCTCGTCCGCCGACGCTCGATCTTGGACACCTTCACTTTGGGGCTCAATTACAGTATTTTCTACAGGGGTACTTTCGATTTGTAATTCTACTTCAGGAACCGCTTCTCCCGCGAACAAACTTGCATACAAATCCTCAATATTTTCGCCTGTTTCTGTTAAGCTATTCTCCGATTCACCGCCAGAAAACTCAGTTGCATTTCCCGATGTTTCGGGTGCACAATCGAACAAATTATCTTGCAACTCCGGGAGCAAAATTGGGGCTTGAATGCGATCGCGGTCGCGCCTCAACTGTCTGAATTGCGGAGAAATTTCTGTACCGGCGTAGGGAAATCTGTCTTGTTCTCCGAATTCGCCGGTGCGAATTTCCTGCACCGAGTCTCCAGTCTGAGTCTCTGTGGCTGAGTTCTCGATCGCAGTATTTGAAGGGGCGGGAGCGACAGAAGATCGATCGGCTGCGGTTGGGGTGACGGTTTCGAGATTATTTGCTAAATCGATCGGCTGTTGAACGTAGGAAGACGCTTCTCGCCCCAACTGTGAGGCCAAGTGGTTGACCAAAGCCGCGAACATCGCCTCGCTCTGCTGGCTCAAACCGTACATATTTTCGAGTTCTTGTCTCAAGGAAGCTTGATAGCTTTGCAGATTTGCTTGCAAAGCCTCGAACACGATAGCCATCCTAGAATCGAGACTCATCAGCAGACTGTCAGCATGAGATTGGAACAGTTGCATTTGCTCCAACCTCTGAGCCGGCGTCAGCAGCGGGTGTTCTTCTGAGGTTTGTGGGTTAACTGTTACGTCAATAGCCGATTGTTCATCAGGCGCACTGCCCAAAGAGTAAGGTGCTGCGCTGCTTTGCAATAACTGATTTTCTAGGGAACTTAGAATTTGGGAGAAATCGCTAGTCAAGGTTTCTTCCAAGCGGGCAGTCAGTACCTGCAAGAATTCACCAATGATTTGCTGTTGGTTGGCTTGTTGCTGAGCTAGGGATTGTTGCTGCTGCCGTTTTGCTTCTAGCAGTTTGATTTCTTGAATTAGAGCTTGCTGCTCTTGCCGCAGAGCTTCTATGTCTTCTTGGAGCGGCCCTGTCAGGCTGGAACGCAGGTGGCTGATTTCTCCGGTTACGGCAAGCATGATTTGCTCTGCGGCTGAGGGGCGAGGCGCGGGCAGAGGCACTTTGGGTACTGGAACTGGTTCGGGGCGGACATTTGGGCGGGCGGGGGCCTTTGGGGCCGTTAGCTTTGAGTCTGAGGAAACCAGATAAGCGCGAACTCGCTCTAAAAGTTGGCGCTGGTGGACAGTATCGAGCGAACCCGTCCAAGGCAAGCGGGGTGCGGGCTTGCTGAGTACCTCGTCTATCTCAGCAATCAGTGCTTGAATTTTGTACTTCTGAGAATTCAAGGGCGGAACCTCTGGGAATGCGGCTTGGGAGAAACTTTACCAAAAAAAGACTGAAGTCAATCGATTTTAGATTTTAGATTTTAGATTTTAGATTGAAGCATTGACCTCACGGATAATTTCGGGGGGCAAGTTTCAGCGGATACAGGTTTTTTATTTCTCCACGGATAATTTCGGGGGCTTGTATCCTGGATGCTTGATTGTCAGGCGGCAGCGATGCCAATAGATAGATTGACACTCCCGGCGTTTACGCGCGGGGATTCTTTAATCTACGAGCCAACTTGCTGAGGCAGGATTTCTCCAACCAAAGTAGAGGTCAATTCTCCTAAAGCGTTGCTTGGCTCAAGGCCAAAAGTTCCGGTATGCCCTACCGTACCCAATCCTCGACTTAGGATGTTTCTAGCTGCGTTTTCATCACGATCTAAGACACAACCACATTTACAGACGTGGGTTCTAGTAGATAGCGTTTTCTTGACAATTTCACTGCAACTAAAACATTCTTGGCTGGTGTATTGTGGATTCACCGCAACCGTGATTTTCTCGAATACTTTTCCGAAGTATTCAAGCCAGATACGGAATTGATACCAAGATGCGTCGTTAATAGACTTGGCCAGACAATGATTCTTCACCATATTTTTGATTCTCAAATCTTCGTAGGCTATCAAGTCGTTTGACCCAACTACGCACCGTGCAAGTTTTATTGCATGGTCTTTACGTTGCCTACTTATTTTAAGATGGCGCTTGCCTAGAATCTGCCGAGCTTTGCCCCTGTTTTTTGAACCTTTTATTTTCCTAGATACACGACGCCCAGAGTGTTTGAGGACTTTTTCACCTTTTCTCAGAAATCTAGGATTTTCAACCGTAGTTCCGTTCGAGTCGGTGTAGTATTCTTTTAAACCCACATCTAATCCGATCGTAGTACCAGAGGGTTCTGTATTTTCTTTTCTATCAACATCCACGCAAAATTGAACGTACACGCCATCAGCACGTTTGACCAATCTCACCCTTTTTATTTGGCTGATTTGGTAAAAATGTAGATCGCGTGTGCCTTTTAGTTTTAACCGCCCAATTTCTTTTTTGTCGGTAAAGTTGATTGATTTTCGATCGTTAGCAAGTTTCCACCCCGTCGATTTGTACTCAACTGAGCGACCATCTTTCTGGAATTGTGGATACCCTTTTTTACCGGCAATACCCTTCTTGCAGTTATCATAGAATCGGGAGATAGAAGACCATGCTCGTTCTGCACTGGCTTGTCGAGCCATTGAATTGAGTTCGTCGGCAAACGGGAAATTACGCGCCAGTACCGCGCAGTATTTATTCAAATCGTATTTGTCCACTTTTTTGTTGTCCATCCAATACCTTATACAGCTATTGCGGACAAACTTTGCGGTACGAATTGCTTCGTCTACTGCGTTGAACTGATTTGATTTTCCGTAGGCCTTAAACTCGAAAACTAGCATGGTTTTACCTCCTATCTTAGGCTACACAATTCAGCATAGGGCACTTGGTATTGCAACAAAGCTTTACAATTAAAGCCGTCCTTTTAGGACGGGGTTTTCAACCCTGTTTTTTGAGAATCTGAATGCGAGTCAGTCAATAATTAACTAATATTTTGTGACAACTGTTAATTAACCTTTTGTCTTTGGATGACTTCTATTGTCTATGATAGGTTAGCCGGTACTTCCACACCAAATGCCCGTTTCTATCAACTGCAAATGCGATCGAATTCTCTGCCGGGTGGTTTCCTGTTTGCCGGCCCGAGGCCGATTCCTGGTCGGGATAGCTGCGATCCCGACGAACTTTTGCCTTCACCCGCTTGAAGGGCGGGGCGCACACTGTCACCGCGAGTTTTGTTAGCATGGCGGCGCGCCACTGTGTCTTCATTTTTCACCGACTGGGAAAAAAGCTCAAACAATTTGCGAGTTGGGATGCCGGGATTCGGGATTGTCCCCGTACAGTTGGTTTGAGTAACCTTTTATTATAGCCTTTTATCTGTATTCATGGCTAGATACTAATGGTACAATAATCTTGGGGTAGCAGAAAAGTTTGCTGGGAAGTGGGTGGGTTTCGCTCGCCAAGAGCGCCAGCCTTTAGGCTCGCAATGGCTGTGGATTTTGCCGATCGTGCTGACATTTGCCAGGTTCTAGGCAGTTGCTCGGATTTGGGATCTGTCTGCCGTGCTTGCAGGCTTGTACTCGTGGATTCTGCCTTCTCGACTGCTGGGCTGACTGACAACAAATCTCTCAGCAGTGTTAAGCTTGTCTTCGCGAAGTGCTTTCAAAGGTAATTCGATCGGCTCAGTCGTTTGCCACATTGCTAAAATTTTGTTAATAAAATTTGCTCCGTGGTATATATCTAAAAAATTATGGTATATTCTTTAGTTTCTGGCTCGCAATCAGAGCTTGAGGCTATTAATTCCCATATTGGGCCTTTGACCGCAAAACTTTAGAGGTAAAATTGCCGATTTTAGATCCTTGTTTCTCAAATCTTGAATCTCAAATCGAATGACTCGGCTGCAAGCTATTTCTAACTGCCCAGCGCAGATCAAGCGCGTAAATTAAAATGATGGCCTCATGGAAGACCGCTTTAACACCCGAGATCCGCAGTCCAATATAAATCAATTGATAGTTTCTACTCCTTTTTTTGCAGGCTTGCCCGATCCTGTAATTGAGAGAGCAACTCTCCACATCGTTACCCGCAGTCATCCGGCAAATCAAGTGATTTTACTCGAAAATGACTGGGGAACATCAGTGTATTTTATATTGGATGGTTGGGTGAAAATTCGCACCTACAACCTAGACGGAAAAGAAGTAACACTGAATATTTTAGGGAAAGGAGAACTGTTCGGGGAAATGGCCGCGATCGAAGAAGCACCGCGATCGACAGATGTCATCACCCTAGCCCCGACACTGATCGGCAATATGCCATCTCAGGATTTTGTGCAGCTCATTCATACCGAGCCGCTAGCAGGCATTCGCCTAGCTCAACTGATGGCGCGTCGCCTGCGACAAGTCAACCGCCGCCTGCGTTTGCGAGAGTCTGACAGTACCTCGCGAGTAGCAGATATTCTATTATTTTTGGCAGAGGGGCAAGGCAAAAAAATCATGGAAACAGGAGGTACAGAAATACCGAACCTGCCACACAGAGAATTGAGCAGCCTCAGCGGGCTGGCTCGCGAAACAGTAACGCGAGTGCTGAGCAAGCTGGAAAAAAAAGGAACTATTCAGCGCGAACGTGACGTTTTGTGCATTCCCGACCTGCACGCCTTAGAGCGTCTGTTAGTCTAGAAGTATCAGAGATTGCTTTTATTGAATCTAATTCAAAAGCACTCTCTGTTAATTAACTGATATTAATGATTTCCCGCCGGAGGTAAAGCTATGAGTTTTAAGAAAATTTTTGTTGCCTTAGATGATTCAGAACTGAGCCACCGCGTCTTCAGTCAAGCTTTAGAATTAGCTCTGAGCGATCGGGCCCAGGTGATGCTATTTAACTGCGTTACTGTCAACACGTTGGGCGAGACGGCAGTGCCAATTCCGGTAGATTTGGGCATGAATGTCGAGTTAATGAATCAAGCTTATCAAGCTCAACGTTTGCGGCTGGAAAGCGAGGAAAAACAGGCTTCGGGCTTGCTCAAAAATTACTGCGACGCCGCAGCAAAACAAGGATTGCAGGTGGAATTTGACTGCAAAAAGGACGGCGCTCCGGGGCATAGTATCTGTGAAGCCGCCGAAAATTGGGGCGCAGATTTAATAGTGTTGGGAAGGCGCGGCCGCACGGGACTCGCAGAAGCTTTCCTCGGCAGCGTCAGCAATTATGTCGTTCACCACGCATCTTGTTCGGTTTTGGTGATTCAGGAAGGCAAAATCGAAAAATAATGCTGCTGAAAATTTTTGCTGAGAAAATCCATCTAAAATAAGACTTGCGTTCGTACCTAAACCCGGTTTCTGCGAGCAATATTAAATTGGGCGGCGAGGCATCCAAACAGTGAAACCGGGAATCAGCCGTATCGGGCGCAAGTCCCGTAAAATCTAAAATCTAAAATCTAAAATCTAAAATCGGAAAATCGGGAATCAGCCGTATCGGGTGCAAGTCCCGTAAAATCTAAAATCTAAAATCTAAAATCTAAAATCGGATGAGTGATTTTTTGTCAGCAGATGCTGCGTCTAATTCGGGTAGTTCACCCAGTACAAATAACGAGCCGCAAACCGCCGATATTTCAGCACTGGCTGGCGATCGTACAAATCCAGATCCGGGGAAGCGCCCCTCTGGGGAAGCGCCTTTAAGGCTGGTAGAAACGGCTTTTTTGGCAAGTACCGCTAGCTTAATTTGGCTGGTAAATTATTACTTTCCGCTGGGGCCTTTGCTGCGGGTTTTTTTCCCGATACCCATCGCCCTGGTTTATTTGCGCTGGGGCAACCGAGCAGCTTGGATGGCAGCTTTGGTATCGGGTTTGCTGCTGTCGGTACTGATGGGCCCGACGCGGAGCATTTTATACGTGATGCCTTTTGGAATTATGGGAGTTGCGCTGGGAGGACTTTGGAGGCGCAAAGCGAGTTGGTCACTCTCTGTTAGTGTGGGTGCAGTAATTGGTACTGTAGGCTTCTTTTTTCGGTTTTGGCTGCTGTCAGCGTTGGTGGGTCAAGATTTATGGGTTTACGTAACGGCCCAGGTAACAGAGATGGTGGAATGGGTGTTTGTGAAGCTGGGCTGGCTTAATGTACCGAGTTTGGACACAATTGGGGCGATCGCCGCCGGGATGATTTTGGTTAACAATATTGTCTATTTATTTGTAGTGCATTTAGTAGCTTTGCTGCTATTAGATCGTTTGGGAAATCCAATTCCGCGGCCACCAAGCTGGGTGCAAGTTTTGATCGATTATGAAGAGTAGTTATTGGGCATGGGGCATGGGGCATGGGGCATGGGGCATGGGGCATGGGGCATGGGGCATGGGGCATGGGGCATGGGGCAT
>NZ_JAUBTL010000083.1:0-24173 GCF_036702475.1 Microcoleus sp. D2_18a_B4 | reverse complement strand
GTTCCGCCATCGGACACGCTGACATTAGTTAAGCCGGGAATCAGGCTGTCGGTGATGACTACGTTGGTCGCGGGACTCGGCCCGTTGTTGGTAGTAGTGATTGTATAAAGTAGCGTGTCACCCACCTTGATGGTGGCCGGCGCCGTTTTTTGCGTGACAACATCGGCCACACCATCGATCGAGGTAGTGACGGTGGCGTTGGGGTTTGTACCGTTGTTGTTGGCCGGAGTGGAGTCGGGAGTGATGGAGGTACTTCTTGCCGTGTTGCTGATGGAAGTTAGGGTGGGCGGTACTGTGAAGCCGATCGTCCGCGTGACTGTCTCCGCGTTGGCTATTGCCACGGGCGCGAAGGTGACAATGCCCGTCAGTGGATCGTAAACGCCACCGTTAGATGCCGTGACTCCCGTTAACCCCGGAACTATGCTGTCAGTGATGGTTACAGCTTCTGCAGGACTCGGCCCTAAATTGACTGTAGCGATCGTATAGCTGACCGAACTACCCGCCGTAGCACTCGTAGATCCGGTTTTAGTCGTTGCCAGATCCGCGTTGGGCGCAATACTTGTCGTAACCGTAGAGTTAGTGGGAGTGCCCTCTTTGTTGGTTGTCGAGCCGTTGTTGTTAGTGGCGATCGGATCGAAAGTCGCCGAGCTGCTCCGGGCCGTGTTGCTGATGTCGGTACGGGTGGCTGGGGCGATGAAACTGACGGTGTGGGTCGCAGTAGCCGCATTGGTCAGCACCGTCAGTGCTGGGAAGGTGACAATGCCCGAAACTGGGTCGTAACTCCCCCCGTCCGATAGGCTGACTCCTGTTAAACCCGGAATAATGCTGTCGGTGATAGTCACATCGGCAGCGGGGTCTGGCCCCATGTTAGTCGTAGTCAATGTGTAGGCGACGCTTGACCCGGCCGAAGTAGTCACAGGGCCACTTTTGGTAGTAACTAAATCCGCCACTGTACCGACAACAGTAGTAGAGACTACACCCGGCCCCTCGATTTGACCGGGCGCGAGTATACCGCTGTTGTTGCTGAGGTCGGGGTCGAAAGTCGAGCTAGTGCTGAATGCAACGTTCGCAAAACTGCTACCGCTGGTTAAACCTGACGGCAAATTAATTGTCAGAGTGTAAGTCAGAGTCTCACCCGCATTGAGAACCGGAATTAACGGCCAGGTGACTGCCTTCGTTTGGTTCACGTAAGTGCCGTTGTTGGAGGCAGTGAGAACCGGCGCCAATCCCCCCGGACCCAGCAGTTCAAAAGGTATTTCGTCTTGAATCAGGACATTTGTAGCAGGCGCTGGCCCCCTGTTTACAGTAGTAATCGTGTAGGTAATGCTGCTTCCGGGCTTGACGAACTGCGGGCCAGTCTTGATAGTGGCAACCTCAGCGGTGATACTGGGAGGATTGATAGTTTCAACTACCAGGTTTTGAAGTTCGTGAATGTTGTTGGCGGCTCCTGTGGAACTGCCAAAACCAAATTTGAAAATTGGCGGTACCCGGCCGTTTTCGGTTGCCAAGTTGGGGATGTCGATCAATATAGTTTCGTAGATGTCATCGAAATTTTCATCGAAGGCAACCGTGAGGCGAGAGGGATTCACCGGATCGTTAGATGGATTGAGCGTAATTTGAACGGATCTTTTGGCTAAATTGCGATCGCTCGTGAACGTATTGCTGAAATTAAAACTGGTGCCGGGAGGGCCGATAAAGTTAATACTCGTAGGAATGTTATCGATGCCGAAAGGAACGATCGCATTTGTTAAAAACTGATAACCTTCTGCTTGATTTCCTCTAACCGTTACTGAATCAGGCCTGAAAGAACCAATAGAAGAACCCGGAATCGCAGGCGGCTCAGGGTCGGAGCGCCCTTCTGTAGACGTTGAAAAATTGCCAAACTCATCAAACCCAATGCCTAAATAACCTCCCTCAATACCGGGTATACCCGTTCGTGGAGCGTAAGCCACGGAACCGCCATAACCCCCAGTCCTGGTTGGGCTAACAGTGCCGTCAATCAAGAAGAAACCCAGCCCGTCCCCTGGCTGAGGGCCAATATTGGGTTGCGGAGCACTAGATTGCTGGCTTGAACCGTAAGAATAAAAATCAAACTGAACTCTGAGACCGTCCGTGGAAGGAATAGGGTTGTTGTAGATGACAAAGGCTTCCCGAAGGTTTACTGCAGGAGTTAATCGCAGAGCACCATCGCCGGGACTCGAACCGCCCAAACCCGGAAGCACCCCAGATACTGTGCCTCCGGTAATGCCGGGGATAAGTTGATTGGCTGCTGGAGTCCCGCTGCTCGGATTGAACAGTGCCCCGTCGTTTCCCCCGTAAATCCACGGCCCCCTAACTGTGGAGTTTTTGAAAGTTTCGTTAACTAATATGCCGAGGGCGTAAGGGTAGGCTTCGAGCACTTCTTTTTCAATGGCGATTCTCGCCTTTATTTCCCCAGTCGCAAATTTTAATTCCCAGTCGCCGCCGAGTGCCGCACTCCCCGTCAAGTTGTCGGAAGCTGCAATATCTGCACCCAGCATCAAGCTCAACCGCCGCACGAAGGCCTCGCCGCTTTCCCCCGCTGCGACGCTGCACCCGAATAACAAGATATCTCCTCTCTCGCTGAGGGCTTTTCCCCACTGCTGTAACAAATGGCTGTAGGTTTCTAAGTTGTCGTTGCAGAGTTCGATCGATCCTAGCTGCACGCCCCCTTCTCGACCGTGAGAAACTATCTGAAGGCTATCTAAATCGCTGCAAACCGCCAGAATTCTAGTAATTTGCTCGACTCCATCCCGCGTCGAGTCCAGTACAAATACCTCTGTATCGGCTGTTGCTCCTCTTGCCAAGCTGTCCCAGTTCTCTACTCTGGCATCGAGGAACAGCACATTTTTTATAGTCCGAGAAGGCAACCACGGGGGGTTTGCCCCTACAGTCGATCGCAAAAATTCTCTGTGGGGATGCCCAATTCTCGTGCCGCCACGAAGTTTCTGGGACAGGAAACACTCCTCTGGTTTTACTTGTTTTATGGGTTTTTTCTGATGATAAGTTGCTGTTGTTCGGGAGTTTTCGCCCGCAATCCTTGCGGTGGAGTCACATATTTTTGGAGTGATAAAAATTGGTTTGTTGCAGATGCTTTGCATGGTCAAATTTGCTCACGGATTGTAGATGATGTACCCACTTCAAGATGATAATTATCACCTATTGAGAATGTTTAATTGCAGAGTAAGAGAAGCTGTCACTTGACTTGGAGCAAGAGCAAAAAGCGAATTTTACTCAGCACAAAGCAGTGCTATATTCATATTTGATAGCATTGCAAAATCGCCGGCAGAAGCGCTGAGAATTGGGGGTTTAAATCCCAAGAACCTGTCTATCGGGTGATATTTTGCCTTCGGCTTTTTTCTTTTCTGTTAGCGAGTGTATCTGTTACACGCCTGTCTCTTACATCGCGCAGTAGATAATAACAGGAGTTCTCAAAAATTTACTTGATGAGGTTTTCTGTAGCTCGTCTAATGCACTTTATTTACAGAGAATTTTCACTATTTTTGGACGCATAAACGGGTTTGAGCGACGAAAAGACTTGGTTGCAGCCTTCGCTCCCCGTAAAAAACTCGGTTTCTTTGGTTTGGGTGTGCAAGCCCTGTTCACAATAGCAACTAGACATGAATTAGGGAGTGATAGCCGTCACATAATTATGCCGATCGTGCCCGAAGTGTCATTCAACTGATATCTTTTACCATTCTCAATAATCCTTCTATGGGCGGACTCTCCTGCTCAGCCCATAAGAAAATGCAGTTTTTGTGGAACAGGCATCTTGCCTGTTAAGCGAGAATGGTGCTACATATGAGATTCAATTGAAATCGGCATACCCTGTATCGACGAAGCGTCTTAAAAATTCATGACTTGGAGTCTGGAGATAGCAATCTATGTTTGAGACTGTTTCGCTACGATCGCAAAAACAGATTAGTGCCGCCAACAAGCAATTTCCCAAACTGTCAACGAGCGAGTCTTCGAGCGGGTTTCTGTTTAAGATAAATGCTCTGGACAATGTTTCGTGCAGAATTTTTCATGATGTTTTGGAGAAACTGATTTGGAGATTTGCTCCTGTGCTACTTACGATTTTTGTTGGCTAATTTTCTTAACGGCAGGAGTTACGCCCAGGAGACTAGAAACCCAATTTATGCCTAGATTTTTCGCCACCCAACCAAAATTCATCATCTAAACTTCGTTTATGATCGTAAGTCCTCAACTAGAAAAACACCGATCGCAATTCCCCTGTTATGGCAACTGTAACCAAGCAATAATGCTCGATTAGGGTTTAATTGCTGAGTTTGGGCGTGGGTCGTCCAAAACAAGCTTCAACAATAATCCTTACACGTAAGTACATCTTAACTCATTGATTGCTACATCCGCAAATAGACGTAGATATAAGCACCAATACAAGCTATATCTTTTCACCACGAGCGTCAAGAGTTCTGGCTTGGTAGTACCGACAATCTTGACAGGGCCCAGAAGGATTGACAGCGCAGCGAATGTAATTAGAGCGGGCGTTATACTCGCAAGTGATATCGCCGATCGCATAACCGAGGCTTTGTATGTAAGTGCGATCGGCAGTTGGTAGTTGAGTTCGGATTGGTCTATTCGCTACCGCAAGTCGGGCCGCTGCAATTCTATCGCGGGCTTGGCTCTGGGCAGAGCGCATCACCCACAAAGACAGCAGCGACGGAGCTAAACCTATGAAAATAATCAGGAGAGCAGTTAGCACATTTTCAGAGCTTATGTGGAGAATATGTTTTTTGATTTAGGCGATGGCAACAGAAAATCCTCGCCGAAAAGACGGTTTTAAATAAGAAAAGTTCCCGATCGAGTCTCAAACTATGCCGCCCGTGTGTTAAGCGTTAGCTGGCGGGTGAGGAGGGCGATCATCGCGCGCAGCGCCAGGGTTAAACAAAGCCAGAAACGCAGATATGATGTGATATTATGTCAGGTCAATCGATTTTAGATTTTAGATTTTAGATTTTAGATTAAAGAATTGAAGCATTGACCCCACGGATAAATTCGGGGACTTGTTTATCGGATACAGGTTTTTTATTTCTGGGTCCTGAGTCTGCTTTCGGAATGAATCCGGGGGCTTGTATCCTGGATGCTTTCGGTCAATTACCAGCCATCAAATACAGCATATTCCATGTAGATGTAGAGCGCGAGAAACCTGGTTTCTTGAACAGAATTAGTTTAGAGGCAAGAACTGTAAAGAAACCAGGTTTATGGGGTGTACGTCATAAACCTGGAATAGGCTTGTTTGAGAAACCCGGTTGCTTTCAAAAACCAAAACGGTTAAACCTTAGCAATATCCCCCGCTAAATCCATCAACGAACCCGCACCTTCCACCTTAGCAACATCTAACAAAGTCTTCAAAACGGAATCGGGATTTAAACTAATCGAATCAATTCCCAACTCAACCAAGAAACGAGCAAACTCAGGATAATCGCTGGGCGCTTGACCGCAAATCCCAATCTTGCGATCGTACTTCTTGGCGGCTTTAATGGCAATTTCTATCATTCGCTTGACAGCTTCATTCCGTTCGTCAAAAATGTGTGCGACTAAAGCTGAATCCCGGTCTAATCCTAATGTTAGCTGAGTTAAATCGTTAGAGCCGATCGAGAATCCGTCAAAAACTTGGGCAAATTCGTCAGCAAATATCACATTGCTTGGCAATTCGCACATCACATACACTTGCAAGCCGTTCTCGCCCTTAACTAAACCGTGTTTTGCCATCTCGGCTAACACTTTTCGTCCTTCATCCGGGGTGCGGCAAAATGGAATCATCGGAATCACATTTGTCAAGCCCATTTCGTCGCGAACTCGCTTTAATGCTTTGCATTCCAAAGCGTAAGCTTCGCGGTAATTCGGGTCGTAATAGCGAGAGGCGCCGCGCCACCCGATCATCGGGTTTTCTTCCTTGGGTTCAAACTGCCGCCCTCCCAAAAGGTTAGCATATTCGTTGCTCTTGAAATCGCTCATCCGCACGATAACTGGATTTGGATAAAATGCGGCGGCAATTGTGGCAATTCCGTGGGCTAGTTTGTCGGTGAAGAAATCGGGTTTGTGTTGGTAAAGTGCTGTCAGGTTGGCAATTTCTTCTTTGACTGATTCATCTACCAATTCGTCAAAATGAATCAGTGCCAGCGGGTGTGCTTTAATGTGATTGGCAATGATGAATTCCAACCGCGCTAAGCCTACGCCGTCGCAAGGAATGGCTGATAAACCAAAGGCTTCTTCTGGGTTCCCGACATTCATTAAAATTTTAGTGCGGGTGCGGGGTAAATTCTCGATCGCAGTTTCTTGAATTTCAAAAGGAAGCAAACCGGAATAAACTTTGCCTTCATCTCCTTCCGAACAAGAAACAGTGATTTCTTGCCCGTTTTTCAAGATTTGGGTGGCATCGCCGGTGCCGACAATGGCGGGAATTCCCATTTCTCTGGCGATGATGGCGGCGTGACAAGTGCGGCCGCCGGAATTGGTGACGATCGCACTTGCTTTTTTCATAATCGGTTCCCAATCCGGGTCTGTTTTGTTCGTAACTAAAACTTCTCCTGATTGAAATTCAGCGATTCTGTGCACATCTAAAATCACGCGGGCTTTGCCTTGTCCGATTGATTCGCCAACGGCGCGTCCTTTTGCTAAAACTGCACTGCTACCTTGCAATTTGTAGTTTCGCAAAACTTTAGCAGACTTTTGAGATTGTACTGTTTCTGGTCGCGCTTGGACAATAAACAATTCGCCCGTATTTCCGTCTTTTGCCCACTCAATGTCCATCGGGGTATAAGTCCCGCGCACTTTAGAGTAGTGTTCTTCGATGACTACGGCCCATTTTGCTAGTTGCAGAATTTCATCATCTTGTATGGCAAATTTATTTTTTTCTGCTGCTATCACGGAGACGTTTTTGGTGTATTTAGAACCGCCGATATCGTACACCATTTTGAGTGTTTTGCTGCCGAGTCGTTTGTCTAAAATCGGGAGAAAACCTTGTTTTAATGTTGGTTTAAAGACGAAGTATTCGTCGGGGTTGACGGTGCCTTGGACGACGTTTTCGCCTAATCCGTAGGCGGCGGTGACTAATACGGCGTTTTTGAATCCGGTTTCGGTGTCGATGCTGAACATGACGCCGGAGGATGCTAAGTCCGATCGCACCATTTTTTGGACGCCGACTGATAGGGCGACTTCAAAGTGGTCGAAACCCCGCTGTTGGCGGTAGGAAATCGCGCGATCTGTGAATATGGAAGCAAAGCATTTGTGACAGCATTCGAGGACACCAGCGCAAGCTTGGACGTTGAGGTAGGTTTCTTGCTGTCCCGCGAAACTGGCGTCGGGTAAGTCTTCGGCGGTGGCGGAGGAACGCACTGCTACGTCTGTACTGTCGCCGTAGCGATCGCATAATTTTTCGTAAGCATCCGCGATCGCCGCTTGGAGTTCTCGCGGAAATGGTGTGTCGAGAATCAGTGCCCGCGCTTGCTTGCCTTTTTGTCGCAGGTTCTGCATATCTTCTACGTCTAAATCGGCAAAAATTTCGCGCAATTTAGCTTCTAAGCCCGCTGACTGGATGAAGTAGCGGTAAGCGTGTGCTGTAGTTGCAAATCCGTTGGGAACTCTGACTCCTTGGGCGGTTAACTGTTGAATCATTTCGCCCAAAGAAGCATTTTTACCGCCTACTAATGGGATGTCGGCGATGCCGACTTCATCAAACAACAATACTAAGGCTTTTTCTTTGGGAATTAAACCGGGTTTTTGTTCAATTGCTAAATTGTCGAGCATTGCTTTTTTCCTCTCAACTTCAGCTCATTTCGGTCAAAGTTTCGGTCAAAGTACAGTAAACAAAAGACAGTTTATTGGGAATTTTAATTTGGTTACAAAAATTCTCAATTTTTTTTCTAGGCTGTATCAACCGATTTTTCGATTGCCTCTATTTCAACATTATCACTTTTTTGCTAAATAGCAAGGCCTCTGGAGATATTTTATTAGATTGCAAAAAGTAAACAAATCGCAGTAATGAGTTATATGTAAGGTATTATAAAAAAAGTGGTAAAAATATGGATAGCGAAGATAGTTCCCACCGCTTTTTGGGCGTTGAGCGCTCATTGGTGTGGGGATATGGCTCGGATTGTGTTGGTAGCGGAATCCAAGGACAACAAAGGGTGGGGTTCGATCGCGCGATCGGCTGAACCCGCCCAAAAACGGATACTTACTTTCCGACAGAAGTCGTGAGTCGCCCAAAATTGGAGATTCTAGTTCCACATCCCCGATTCATCTGTGGACTAAATCTAAAATTTAAAATCTGGTCACAGGGGCGATCGCCCAAAAAAATACTAAGCAGCTTAGTTTCCTCCTGAAACCCAGCTTCTAAAAACCTTAAAAATTTTCCCTCTGATTGCGTTAGCCTACTTAGAAGAAAAACACAGCCGGATAGATATTATATAGCGGTTCTCAAAAAAGTGACGTATGCCCACGGAGGCCTATGCCCTATGCCCACGGAGGCCTATGCCCTATGCCCATGAGTACCTCATATGAGAGCTCGAAAGGCTATATATTGCACCATTTTCAATAAGCCTTTTAAGGGCTGGTTAGAAGAACCCCTCCCAAGAAAATTTACTCTTTGTGAAATGGGTCGGAAAGCCCGTTCTTGAGAACCGTTCAACCTTTGAGATAAAGTGCATTGTAATTATTGAACCAAAGAGTTTTTAACTGGGAAGGGCGGGATTTGTGGCTATACAATTCTTTATATGCTATAATAGTTAGCTAAACTGCCTTATTACAAAAAACAAGGTATATGATATCAGTTTTGAGCCCACCCGCAAAGCGAAATGGCTTTAAAGTTCTTCTGGTCGAAGACAATCAAGCAGAAGCCGATCTGATCGAAGAATTATTATTAGAAACAAATGTCAGTAGAGCCGAACCCCAAAGGCTATCAGTAAGTTGTACAGACTGTCTCAGCAAAGCGCAGGAACTTTTGGTAGGCGAAAATTTTGATGTGATTTTACTAGATCTTTCGCTGCCCGACAGCCAAGACTTAAATACAATTGTCAAAATACAAGAATATAGCCTGAATACTCCGATTGTCGTCCTGACTGCCCGCAACGATGAAGAGCTTGCCGTGCAGTCAATCCAAGCCGGCGCTCAAGATTATCTAGTCAAGCGAAAAATCGACAGCGAAGTGTTAATTAGATCGCTTCGCTACGCAGTCGAGCGACAGCAGAACCAAGAAGCTTTACGAAAAAGCGAAGAAAAATATCGGTCAGTAGTCGAGAATTCTCTGGTCGGAATTGCCATTATTGCTCCTCCAATTTCTCCCTCAGAACCCGAAAAATGCGAGTGGTTGGAAGTGAACAATGCTTTGTGCGATTTGCTGGGATACAATCGCCAAGATTTTTTGCACATAAAATGGGATCAGTGGGGTTTTCCTGATGACTTGCAGGCCAGTTTAGAGCAGTTAAAAAAAATTTTTGCCGGGGAGAGCGAAGGCTATGTTCTAGACAAAAGGTGGCGCAGAAAAGACGGAAAAACAGTTTATACTAGAGTTTCCCTGCGCTGTATTCGCGCCCTAGACGGCTCGATCGACCACATGATTAAAGTAGTCTTAGACGTGAGCGATCGCTACCGTTACGAAGCTCAATTAAAAGCCTCAGAAGAGTTTTTAAATCACACGATCAATTCTATTCCTGACCCGATTTTTGTCAAAGATGAGCAGCACAAATGGATCGTATTAAACGATGGTTTTTGCAATTTGATAGGAAAAAGGCGCTCGGAACTGATTGGCAAGTCAGGATACGATTTTTTACCCCCAGCACAAGCGGCTTTTTTTTGGCAACAAGACGAGGAAGTATTGCAAAGAAGTCTTTCTCAGGAAACAGAAGAAAATTTTACCGAGGCCTGCGGCAAAGAACGCATTATATCTACAAAAAGAACAGTTTTTAAGAACGCCGATGGTCGTCAAATGTTGGTCGGCACAATGCGAGATGTGACCGAATACAAACGCCAGCAGATAGCGTTGCAGGAAAGCGAAGCTCGATTTCAAATAATGACCGACAACGTGCCGGGAATGATCTATCAATATCGGCTTTATGTAGATGGTAAAACATCTTTTACTTACGTTTCTTCCGGCAGTTGGCAGATATACAATTTAAAGCCAGAACAAATAGAAGAAAATGCCGCTTTGGCTTTTGCAACAGTTCACCCAGACGACATCTCAGACTTGCAGCTATCGATGGCAACTTCAGCGGCGACTCAGCAAGCTTGGCAACACCAGTGGCGGCAAGTTATGGGAGATCGAGTGAAATGGCTGCAAGGCGCGTCGAAGCCAGAAAAGCAAGCCAACGGCGATATAGTTTGGGATGGTTTGGTGATGGATGTTACCGAATTGAAACAAACCCAGCAAGACCGCGATCGATTTTTTAATCTCTCGCTGGATTTACTTTGCATTGCAGGTTTTGATGGCTATTTCAAACGCTTAAACCCCGCTTGGTCAAATGTATTGGGTTATAGCAGTGATGAAATCTTAGCCAAACCTTTGATAGAATTCGTGCATCCACAAGACCGAGAAATTACTGTAGCGGAATTAGAAAAACTTAAAAAAAGCCACCCCGTTATTAGCTTAGAAAACCGCTATCTTTGCCAAGATGGTACTTATAAATGGCTCTCGTGGACAGCATCGCCATTTGCAGAAGAAGGTTTGATTTATGCAGTGGCTCGCGACGTTACATTTAGCAAGCAAGCTGAAGCTGAATTGGGTAAGAGCGCAGCCACAAACCGCGCTCTTTTAAATGCGATACCAGACATGATATTTCGCTGTCGGGCAGACGGCACTTTTGTAGATTTCAAGCCTGCCAAAGATTTCGATAATATCCTATCACAAAAATCACTAATTGGCAAAAAAGCACAAGACATATTGCCGGCTGCTTTTGCTGAGAAAATCTTGTCGGGCAATCAACAAGCGATCGACACTGGCGAGATTCAAGTCGTAGAATATCAAATGCCAGTTAATGGTGAACTGTACGATTTTGAAGCGAGAATTGTCTTCTGCACGGAGGACGAAATTATCGCGATCGTCCGCGACATCACTCAACGCAAACGATCCGAGTCAGTCCTCCACAGGCAAGCAGCAGCAATGGCCCAAGCTTCCGAAGGTATCGCCATATTCAGTGCCGACCATGAGGTGATTTATTGCAACGCAGCACGACTAAAAATCTACGGTTACGACTCTCTAGAAGAAATCTTAGATAAAAGTTGGAAAATGTTCTACCAAGGTGCAGAACTGCAAAGGTTCGAGCAAGAAGTCCTGCCGACTTTAGTGAAGAAAGGTTCTTACAGCACCGAAGCAGTAGGATGCCGTCGCGACCGCTCGGAAGTTCCTCTAGATGTATCGCTGACAATGCTGCCCGACGGGGAAATCATTTGCATTGTTCGCGATATTTCCCAAAGAAAAAAAACAGAAGCAGCACTGCGGGAAAGCCAGCGGTTCATTCAGCAAATTGCTGGGGCCAGTCCTAATATTTTGTATGTTTGTGACTTAATTGAAAAAAAAAATATCTATGGGAACGCTTCTATCTACCACATTCTTGGCTATACAGTAGAGGAGATTCAGGCAATGGGGCCGTGGATGATGTCAACTTTAATCCACCCCGAAAATTTAATCAAAATGCCTGATTATTTACAGCAAGTCGAAACAGGCAGCGAAGGGGATATCTTTGAAATTGAATACAGAATTAGGCACAAGGATGGTTCTTGGCGCTGGATGGTCAGCCGAGATACTGTATTTGCGAAAACAGCAGACGGTAAGTTACAACAAATTCTCGGCACGGCCACTGATATTACAGAAAGCAAGCAAGCAGAAGATGAAATAAAGCTGTTGCTGGCAGCAACTCAAGCCATTAGTCAGTCGGCAGATTTTCAGAGCGCCCTCCCAGATATTTTGCGGTTGCTGTGCAATGCGATCGGCTGGAATTTTGCAGAAGCTTGGATACCGAGTGCTAACGGTACTTTTTTGGAACACAGCGAAACTTGGTACGCTAGCGATCGCGATTTAGATAGGTTCGGCTGCGAAAGTAAAAAAATTAGATTCGCCGCCGGAGTGGCAGTACCTGGACGGATTTGGTCAACCAGAAATGTAGAATGGATTGAAGATATTTCTCTAGCCAAAAATCATCTTTTTGCCCGATCGCAAATGGCGAAATCAGTCGGATTGAAAGCTTGTTTCGGAGTGCCAATTCACGCTAGCTCAAAGGTGCTGGCAGTTTTAGTATTCTGCAAGCGCGATCGCTCGATTATGGAACCGCGTATAGTAGAGTTGGTCAAGGCTGTAGCGACTCAGTTGGGCGATCATATTCAGCGCAAACAAGCCGAAGAAGAATTGCGTAAAAGTGAAGAACGCTGGCAGTTAGTTCTCAAAGGCAATCAAGACGGAATTTGGGATCTGAATCTTCAAACAAATGAAGCTTTTCGATCGGCCCGCTGGCAAGAAATTATCGGTTACACAGACGGCGAAATCGACAGCCGCAACACCGCATGGATCGATCGCATCCATCCAGAAGATCGCTCACGAGTGCAAGCAGCGATCCAAGGTTATCTCGATCGGCAAACCCCCAATTACGCCGCCGAATACCGCTTGCAGTGCAAAGACGGTAGCTATAAGTGGGTGCTCGCTCGCGCTCAAGCAGTGTGGGATGAAGCCGGAAACCCTCTGCGGATGGTGGGTTCGATGACGGATATCAGCGATCGCAAAGCAGCAGAATTAGCTTTACTGCGGGTCACTCAAGCCGTCGAAAGTACCAGCGACGCGATCGCGATCGCCGACTTGAATGGGCGGTCTATTTACCACAATCAAGCCTTCATTCAGCGCTACGGCTACACGGTGGAAGAACTCAATGATATTGGCGATATGGCCGCGCTTTATGTCCGACCTAAAAATTACAAACAAATCTATAAAAGCCTTCGCCAAGGTCGCTCTTGGTGTGGCGAACTTTCACTGCAAACTAAGAGCTGCGAAGCAGTAACTGCTCTGGTGCGAGCTGACAGTATTCAAGATATTAATGGGAATTACATCGGCTTAATTGCAGTAATTACAGACATCACAAAACGCAAAGAATCTGAAGTAATTTTGCGCCAAAAGTTAAAGCGCGAACAGTTGGCAGTAGCTATGCTGGAACGCATTAGGTCTTCTCTAAATTTAGAAGAAATTCTTACCAAAACTGTCGAAGAAGTGCGACAGTTTTTGCAAGTAGATCGCACAGTTATTTACCAATTTAATCCCGATTGGAGCGGGTTTATCGCTGTAGAGTCGGTTGCCGAAAATACCCTACCCATTGTAGGAATGGATATTTATGACCCATGTTTTGGGGAAGCCTACGTTACTCTTTACCGAGACGGCAGAATTAGAGCAACAGAAGATGTTTACAATGCCGGTCTGGCCGACTGCCACTTGGCTTTGTTGACTCGGTTCGAGGTGAGAGCGAATCTGGTAGTGCCGATTTTGCAAGGCGAAAACTTGTGGGGGCTGTTAATTGCCCACCACTGCACGGGCCCGCGTCCCTGGCAACAATTGGAGGGAGAGTGCCTAAAACAATTGGGGGTGCAGTTGGCGATCGCCATTCAGCAATCGACGCTATTTGAACAAGCACAAACCGAAATTGCCGATCGCAAACAGGCAGAAGCCGCCCTGCAATTAGCTAAAGAAGCCGCCGAATCCGCCAACCGCGCTAAAAGCGACTTTCTCGCCAACATGAGCCACGAATTGCGGACGCCTTTGAACGGGATTTTGGGATACATTCAACTGCTCAAAGTCGATAAAAATTTGACCGCAGATCAGCAGGAAAGTCTTAACAACATTCACCAGTGCGGCAACCACCTGCTGACGCTGATTAATGATGTTTTAGACCTCTCAAAAATCGAAGCGAGTAAAATGGAGCTGTCACTGACAAATGTGCATTTTTCCAGTTTTGTTAAAAGTATTATTGATTTGTTCCAGATGCGCTCTGCTCAAAAAGGAATTGCTTTTAATTACGAGCAGGTTTCAGCCCTGCCAGACGGCATTTGGGCCGACGAAAAAAGGTTACGTCAAGTTTTGATTAATTTGCTCAGTAATGCCGTTAAGTTTACGAACAGCGGCAGCGTTACCTTCAAAGTCGGTTATGCAGAAAATTTCCCCGATAATTATCCTCAAACCAACTGCGAAAATTCTAGTTTGACAGCGGAAATTGCCACTCAAACAATCAATTTGGCCGGGAATATAGACGCGCAGCAAATGTCGAACCCGCCGCAGGGAACAACAGAAGCGCGCGAGGTGATAACAGCAGAAAATATCGGCGATCGTGCCCCTACGCCTAAAATTCGCTTTCAAATCGAAGATACCGGCATTGGGATCGGGCAGAATAAATTAGAAGAAATATTTTTGCCTTTTCATCAAGTGGGCGATCAGAACAATTTCGTCGAAGGTACCGGCCTGGGACTTTCCATCAGCCAAAAATTAGCCAAAATGATGGGCAGCCAAATTCGCGTCCAAAGTACCTCCGGCAAAGGCAGCATATTTTGGTTGGATCTAGACTTGCCCGCAGTCGCCCAGTGTTCTGAACACCCCTCCCGGCAAGAAAAAAGGCGGCTTGTTGGTTTTACCGGCCTCCAGCGGAAAGTGCTAATCGTGGACGATCACGAAGTAAATCGCGCCATGTTGCACAGGCTGCTTGTTCATTTAGGCTTTGAAATTGCAGAAGCTACAGACGGCGAAGACTGCTTGCACAAAGCACAGGAATTTCTACCGGATCTAATTTTAATGGATTTGCTGATGCCCGTAATGGACGGTTGGGAAGCTACCAGGCGGCTGCGACAGTTGCCGGAATTAAAAGATACGGTTATCCTTGCTTTGTCCGCTAACGTTTACGAGACTAGCAGGCAACAGAGCATACTTGCAGGTTGCGATAATTTTCTCACCAAGCCGATTCAAACTAACGAGCTTTTAGAATTATTGCGCCTGCATTTGAGACTAGAATGGGTTTACGAAGAACGAGCGCCAACCAAAAAGCGGACAGATCAAACGACAAAAGCATCTTCTGAGATTGCTGCTGCTGACTCAACGATGGTGTCTCCGGCGTCAGAGTCAGTCTTGGCGTTGTTAAGATTGGCTGCAATGGGCGATATTGAAGCTATTCTGGAAGAAACTGCTAAACTCGAACATTCTGACCCGACATTAGTGCCTTTCGTTCATCACCTGCGCCAACTTGCTAAAGGATTTCAGCTCAAGCAAATTCGAGATTTTTTGAAGCAACATTTGTCCTAAAATTGACGGTAGCTAACAGACAACTCAAAATCAGTTAAATCTCGCGCCCTGAGTACCATTCTCCATCAGGGGTTCTGGCCTCCCGCGAAGCGACAACTTAATCTGCTTGGGCGGCCCGGACTCGCAACCGGTTCCTCAAAGGGTTATTGCAAATAGAAGCATGTAGGAAGCAACCGGGTTTCTAGAGCCACCAAAAATTCATTGAATCCGATTTAATGTCACAAACCACAACTCAAAACTCAAAAATTTGAATATTTCCCTTGAATATGAACGATAAGAATTCCGAAAGAAGCATCATACAAATTGTCGATGACAACCAAACAAATCTTGACGTACTTTTCGAGTTGTTAAGGAATTATGGGTTTAAAGTATTAGTGGCTCTAGACGGCGAAAGTGCGATCGAGCAAATTGACTACATCCATCCAGACTTGATTCTTTTGGATATCATGATGCCAGGAATTGACGGTTTTGAAACTTGCCGACGTTTGAAAGCAGACCCGTCAACGCAAGATATTCCCATCATCTTCATGAGCGCCCTTTCCGATACCCCTGATAAAGTAAAAGGCTTTCAGACAGGAGCCGTTGACTACATCACTAAGCCTTTCCAACACGAAGAAGTTTTGAGCCGGATTCAAACCCACTTGACAATCCGCAGCTTGCAAAAAAAACTCGAAGAAAAAAACCTCGAACTGGCCCACCTCAACCAAAACCTGGAAAAACTTGTTGAACAAAAAACCAAGCAATTAATAAACCAGGAAAAAACAGCCATCATCGGACGTTTGACTCAGGGCATGGTTCACAACCTCAAAAGTCCGCTGCAAGTGATCCAGACTAGCGTCGATTTGATTGAAACAAAAGCCACACAAATTCAAGAAGATTCTCTGTTTAATTATACCAAGTATATTTTTCAAGCAGTCACAAAAATCAATCAGATCATGGATACTCTGATGATGAAAAGCCGAAACGAGCAAAAGCAAGATTTGCACCCGGTGAATATCAACGATTTAGTGCAGAGAGAAATTCAGCTATTGGAAGGCAACCTGTATTTTAAAAATAAAATTAGAAAAAAATACTTTTATGACGAAGAAATTGCCAGCATTCCATTAATTTATTCCTATCTTTCTCAAGTATTTTATAATTTAATCAATAATGCAATGGATGCTATGTGGGAAAAGAAAAGCAGAGAAATAACTATCGTGACTCGGCAAGACGACTCGAACATATACATGGATATTGCAGATACGGGATGCGGCATATCATCTGAAGATTTGTCAAAAATTTTTGACCCTTTTTACACCTCAAAACCGCCTAAAGGCGAGGAAAAAACCGAAGGGGAACCCACAGGAACAGGTCTAGGACTTTATACTTGTATTGAACTTTTAAAACCTTTTAACGGTGAGATTGCTATTAGCAGCAATGTCGGTCAAGGCAGCGTGTTTACAGTTGTGCTGCCCAAACCTCAGAAAAATTGAGCGACTCAACCGAGTTAAATTGTGTCGGGTTAGACAACCGTAATTAAGTTGGTAATTAGGTTTGTAACAAGGAATGCAAGTCTTGGTTCCTCGATCAAGAGAGGAATTGCATCGCTCAATACAAACAGGCGCTAATTGCGGGCAATTAACCGGACACACTCTCAGAGGGTGTCCCGTAAATTAACGGCAATTCTCGTAGGTTCGTAGTAATAGCATTTAAAAAAAAATAATGCAACTTTAGGCAACCTTTAAACGGCTATTTAAAATCTCAAGTTTCAAAGGCTATCAGCAATGCAAATCCTGATTACTCCGCGCTCTTTTGACTTGCCTCTTGCTATTCCCCTGCCAAAGGTTGTAAATTAAAATAGAGTTAAGTTGCAATATTGGTAAGAGTGTCAGTAACTCAGGGCTAAAGCCACTGAGCTTGTAAGAGAGAGCTCTCGCAAGCTGTACTGACCAGCCTAAGTCTTAACTGACTACGTTATTTAGGTCATAACACTCCTTGAATGCGACGCTAGTTTTCCGCTCTGTTGTTTACAGTTAAACAGTTTTAAAGTCCCTGAAACAGTGCTGTAAGCGTGACAAGCCTTTATAACATTGGCGAAGCGAACTTTACCCCGAAAGGGAGATTGAGGCAACCATACCTCACTGGAGAGGTTGATTAAATTCCCTCTCCAACCCCGCAAGGGGATTCAAGGCGATTGAAATCGCCGCGCCGTTTTCCACGAGCGGGATCAAGCCGCGCTCGTTTCCCACTTACCGAAGTTTTTTTATGATAGTTTTGGGCCACTAGGTTTGGGGCGAGGCGGAAAACTTGCAGCGAACAACTCAATTCTACAAATAAATCTGCGCCGTCTGCAAGCACACAGCGCACTCTAAAGGCTACGGTTCAAGTTCCCCAATCATGAGCTAGGTAGCTGCATCCGCTGCTGAGATTTTATAATTACTAAAAAATAGCAAAAGGATACCAGTAAAAAAAATGCCACTGTACGCAAGAACCAAACCGCCATAGTTATCAGTCATTCCAAATATCCAATCTCAAATCTAAAATATAAAATGGTATGACATCTGTTTTTGAGTCAACTTTAACGCCTGGTTTAAAAATTCTTTTAGTAGAAGACTGTGCAGAAGATGCAGAACTCATTCAAGAACTGCTGTCTGAGGGCCAACTAGGACAATCAATTGATGTCACCAATGTAGTCCGCCTCCGGGAAGCGATAGAAATTTTAAGCGATAAAATTTTTGATGTAATTTTATTAGATCTTTCACTTCCTGACAGCCGAAAATTTAATACTTTTTTCCGACTGCAAGATTGCGGTATAAATATTCCGATCGTCATTCTGACAGCCGCAGATGACGAAGAACTGGCTGTCGAGTTAATTGCCGCCGGCGCCCAAGATTATTTGGTGAAAAGACAGGTAGACAGCCGGCTGCTGGTGCGGACGCTCAGGTGCGCGATCGCCCGCCAGAAACGGCAAGCAGAATGGCAAAAAAGTCAAGAAAAATACCAGCAGGTTGTTGACAATATCAAAGAAGTAGTTTTTGAAACAAATACTGCGGGCAATTGGACTTTTCTCAATCCAGCTTGGACAGAAATTACCGGATTTACCGTTGATGAAAGCTTAGGAACTTCCTGTTTGAGTTACATTCATTCTGACGATCAATACCAATATTTAAATTCGTTTAGAGGTCGGAGAAAAGGGAGCATCTCACTTTTGCAGCAAAGCTCGAAATTGGAATTAGGAGTCAGGAGTCAGGAGCCAGGAGAAAAGAGTCAGAAGGAAGAAGAAAGAAGTGTTTTTGCAAATATGAGATGCTCCCGGAGAAAAAATCAAGAAACATCCTGCTGCTATCAAATTCGATATCTTACGAAAGATGGCGAAATTCGGTGGGTGGAAGTGCAAGAATTTTTGATGTTTGGCGGGGACGGCGCAGCGCAGGGAACCACAGGAACTATCCATGATATTACTGATAAAATTTTAGCACTCTCCGAACTGGAAGCTAGTAAAAAGTTCTTGAATTATACGATAGATGCACTGGCTGACCCCATTTTTGTCAAGGACGAAGATCACCGCTGGATACTGTTAAATAATGCTTTTTGCAAGCTGCTCGGCAAGCAGCGCGAGGAACTGCTGGGCAAGTCGGATTACGACTTTTTCCCACAACAAGAAGCTGAGATTTTTTGGCAGAATGACGAACAAGTGTTTAGGACGGAGGAAGAAAACGAGAGCGAGGAAATATTTACGGACGGCAGGGGTGCAAAGCACATTTTGTCTACTAAAAAAACTGTATTTGAAAATAGCGATGGCAGTAAAATTCTTGTCGGGATAATTCGAGATATCACTCAGGAGAGGCGCCAACAATTAGCGCAGCAAGAAAGCGAGGCTAGACTGCGGCAGCTTGCTGCCAATTTGCCGGGAATAATTTATCAATTTCGCATCTCAACCGACGGCAAAAAAAGTTTTCCTTACATTTCTTCTGGCAGTCGCGATTTATTTGAATTGGCACCAGAAAAGATTCAGCAGAATCCTCAACTCCTTTTTAGTTTTCTTCATCCAGATGACCGTCAAAAATTTGAAGAATCTCTTGCTGTTTCTGCGGCAAATATGCAGCCCTGGCAGCAGGAATGGCGCGCGATTGTACCGTCGGGAAAACTTAAGTGGATGCAAGGGGTTTCGTCGAAACCGGAACGAGTTGATTGTCCGACTGAAATAGGGCCGGAAGGGGATATAGTTTGGGAAGGCATGGTGCTGGATATTACTGATTTAAAACAGGCAGAAGCAGCTTTGCGGGATAGCGAAGCCAGATTTCGATCGCTCGTTGAGAATATCCCCGGCGCTATCTGCCGCAGCTTGTACGATGCTGAGTGGACGATGGTATTTATTAGCGATGAAATTGAGGTAATTAGTGGGTATCCTGCTGGGGATTTTATTCGCAACAACCGCTTGAGTTTTGCGAGCATTGTCCACGAGGCAGACAAGGAAATGGTCGATCGACAAATCAGCGCAGCAGTAGAGTCGAAACAGCCGTACAATCTAGAATACCGGATTGTCCGCGATGACGGGGCGGTGCGGTGGATGTCGGAAAGAGGTAGGCCAACTTACAATCTAGAAGGGCTAGTTTTATGGCTCGACAGAGCGGTTTTTGATATTACCGATCGCAAACAAGCCGAACTGACTCTGTGCCTGGTAACTCAAGCTGTAGACAGCGCTAGTGATGCGATCGCGATCGCAGATTTGGATGGTTATTCCGTTTATCACAATCAAGCATTTATTCAGCGCTACGGCTATACAGTTGAGGAACTAAATAATGCCGGGGGCCCCGCAGTAATGTACCCCAAATCTCAAGATTTGAGAAAGTTATTTAGGGTGCTGCGAAAAGGTTTTTCTTGGGAAAGTGAAATAGAAATTAAAAGTAAAAAGGGCGATATTATAGAAACTTTTTTGCGAGCTAACTGCATTAAAGATAGCGCTAGTCAACCGATAGGAATGATAGCCATAATTGCCGACCTCACAGAAATAAAACGTACCGAATCGGCATTAAAACTCAGTCAAGAGCGATTGCAGTTGGCGGTTTCAGGCAGCTCTTTGGGGCTGTGGGATTGGAATATAGCTACTGGTGAAACTTATTTCGACTTTCATTGGAAATCAATGCTTGGCTACGTAGAAACCGAAATTGAAAACAACCTCAAAGGTTGGGAAAGTTTGCTGCATCCCGAAGACCGACGGAAGGTAATGGAAGCTTTAAATTCCTATTTTGAAGGTGAGACTGATATCTATGAATTTGAATTTCGGATGCTCAACAAAGCGGGCAATTGGCAGTGGATTCTGGCTATGGGCAAGGTAGTCGAGTACGACGAATGGGGTGCGCCGTTGCGGATGACAGGCACTCACAAAGATATCAGCGCCCGCGTTGCAGCAGAAGCCGAAAAAACGCAGTTAATCGCATCTCTGCAACTACTTGCCGACCAGTTACAAGCAGCGCAAAAAATAGCCCGCATCGGCAATTGGGAATTCTATATAGAGGCAGGAATTATTACTTGGTCGGAAGAACTGTTTCGAGTTTACGGTCGAGAATTGAATCGGCCGCCGACAATGGAAGAACTTTTAGAGCAAATTCATCCCGATGACAAAGAAAGGTTTACAGAAGTTGTGCAAAAGGCAGTGACTGAGGGGACAGCTTACGACATCGACCACCGCATCTGTTTTCCATCAGGAGAAATTAGGCACGTTAACGCTAAAGGACAAGGTGTTAAAAATGAGTTGGGTCAGGTGGTGCGGCTGTTTGGCACGGCAATGGACATTACCCATCGCAAAAAAGCAGAAACTGCTTTGCAAGAAAGTGAACAGCGATTTCGAGCTGTATTTGAACAAGCGGCGATAGGCATTGTTAAAGTGTGGCGCGACGGTCAATTTTTGAATGCAAATCAAGGCTTTTGCAATATTGTCGGCTACTCAGAATTGGAGCTAAAATCGCGGAATGTTGGGGATATTTCTCACCCCCAAGATGTAGCAGCAGATGTCGAGTCGCGCGACCGACTGTTAGCTGGGGAAATTTTTAATTATTCCATTGAGAAACGCTTTATTCGCAAAGACGGTTCATTTGTTTGGACTAATATGACTGTATCTTTAGTGCGGGATGGGTTTGGGGAACCTAGCTATGTAATTGGTGTGATTGAAGATATTAGCTCTCGCAAACTTGCCGAGGCTATCTTGCGCCAGCAATTAAAGCGAGAACGCTTGGTGGTAGAGATGCTGGAACGCATTCGATATTCTCTCAATTTAAAAGAAATCTTGACAAAAGCTGTTGCTGAAGTACGGCAATTTTTGCAAACAGACCGGACAATAATTTATCGCTTTAATCCCGATAGGAGCGGTTTTGTAACTGTCGAGTCGGTGGGCGAAAAGTGGCGATCGATTCAGGGACTAACTATTAACGATCCCTGCTTTGAATACAGCTATGCTTCTGCTTACGAACACGGTCGCGCTGTACCTGTAGATGATATTTACAAAGCTGGTCTTTCCAAGTGCTACATTAATTTATTAAGTCAATTTCAGGTGCGAGCTAATTTGGTAGTGCCAATTTTGCAAGGTGAGAAGTTGTGGGGGCTATTGATTGCCCACGAGTGCGCTGGCCCTCGCCACTGGCTGGAAATTGAGGTCGAGTGTCTCAAACAAATTAGCGTGCAGTTGGCGATCGCGATCCAGCAATCAATGCTGTTTGAGCAAGCACAAAGTGAAATTGCCGATCGCAAACAAGCCGAGTCAGCTTTGCAGGAATCGGAAGCGCGAGAACGTTCAAAAGCGCTAGAGTTAGAAGCAGCTATTAACAAACTGCGAACGACTCAAGCTCAGCTCGTTCAAAATGAAAAAATGGTGAGCTTGGGTCAGTTAGTTGCTGGTGTTGCTCACGAAATTAATAATCCTGTTAGCTTTATTCACGGCAATCTCCATCCGGCTCGCAATTACACTTTAGATTTGCTGGAATTGATTAAAGTTTACCAGCATTACTGTCCTCATCCTCCCGCCCAAGTCTTGCAGAAAATTGAGGAAATAGACTTGGCTTATATTGCTGAGGATTTCCCGAAATTGTTTAATTCGATGCAAGTAGGAACCGAGCGAATTGTCGAAATCGTGAAATCGTTGCGTAATTTTTCCCGATTGGACGAGTCCGCAGGCAAGGCGGTTAACATTCACGAAGGAATTGATAGCACTTTGATGATTTTGCAAAATCGGTTAAAATCTCACAGCAGTCATGGAGAAATTCAGATAGTTAAAGATTACCAACTATTGCCACAAATTGAATGTTTTCCGGGCGAGTTGAATCAGGTATTTATGAATATTTTAATTAATGCGATCGATGCTTTGGAAGAACGGGACAAGCAGCGTTCGATCGAGGAGTGCGATCGACATCCCAGCACGATCGCTATTCGCAGTTATCAGGCGGCTGCCGACTTCGTAGCGGTATCGATTGCGGATAACGGGGGGGGGATACCGGAGTCGGTGCGATCGAGGCTGTTTGACCCGTTTTTCACGACTAAACCTGTGGGCAAGGGTACGGGTTTGGGATTGTCGATTTCTCACTCGATTATAGTCGATCGCCACGGTGGCAGATTGAGTTGTATTTCGACAGCGGGAGAGGGTGCGGAGTTTTTGATTGAAATTCCAGTGCGGCCGAATTTAACTCGTAGGAATTCAAATTTGGATCAATAAATTAGCAATTGGTAATGGGAAATGGGGAAGCGAAAATGGGTAATATCTCACATCTTGCACCATTCTCCCGAACAGGCTTTTCGGCCTGTTCCACAAGAAAATTCACTCTTTGTGGAACAGGCCGAAAAGCCTGTTCCTAAACAAGTAATTGAGAAGGGTGCAACATCTCAGTAATATCAAATACCGTAACATCGGAATTATACCCTGCAAGCGAGCATTATCCTTGCTCCGGGTCACTCGATCGCATCCCGCTGGCAGTGCACTCAGAAAATTATTATTCTGATGCAAAGGTCAACAATACAGGGCTGTTTCATTCTCCGTAGGGGCCGCGCCCCCGTGCCGGCCCTCTTGGTCTGATCAGCCGATCGAATCGTCTAGGTCGGGGGTAGGCACGGGGAGTAGGGGTCGCACTACAAGAGTCAAAATTCATGTTTTTGGTGAGAATGAAACAGCCCTGGTCAACAATATGAGTTATGAGTTGTGAGTTAAAAATCAAACACGATATTACAAATTACAAATTACCTTCAACTTTTACATAAAAATCGGGGAAGATTCCGAGTTACTGCTAGCGTGACAAATGCGATTTTTGCCTTCGGTTTTGGCTTGAAATAGGGCGCTGTCAGCGCTGCGAATTAGGGTGTCGGGAGATTCCTGGGCAGAAGGAATCGCTGTCGCAATGCCGCAACTGAGGGTAACGTAGGGGCCGATCGACGATCGCGCGTGAGGCAGTTTCAAGCTGGCGATGCCGTCGCAAATTTGCTGGGCGACAGCGTTTGCCCCTTCGGCGCTAGTGTTGGGCAGCACTACGGCAAATTCTTCGCCACCGTAGCGGGCGGCCAGATCCCCAGCCCGCTTGGTCGCTGTGGCGATCGCCCCCGCAACTTGGCGCAAACAATCGTCCCCGCCCAGGTGGCCATAAAACTCGTTGTAAAGTTTAAAAAAGTCGATGTCAAACATAATTAAAGACAGTGGCAGTTCCTCTCTTGCCAATCTGCGCCACTCTAATCTCAAAACGCGATCGAACTGGCGGCGATTGGCAATGCCAGTCAGTCCGTCAGTAGTTGCCAGTTGCTGCAATTTTTGATTAGCTATTGCTAGCTTGCGGTAAAGTTGAGATGTAAGGATTCAGGTAAAAAATAGTGAGAGCGATCGCCGAGAAATATGATAATGTAGTCAGATGAGCGAAAAATCAGA
>NZ_JAUBTL010000082.1:0-25121 GCF_036702475.1 Microcoleus sp. D2_18a_B4 | reverse complement strand
GCCTGATTGTCGGTATGATCGAATCAATGACGTGGCGATCGCCTGACTCACTCTTTTAAGATACAAGGGGCGGGTTTTACAAACAATATTTGATGTTCACAAACAATTTAAATAAACCCTACAATTGCCTGTAGGGGCGGGTTTTACAAACAATATTTGAGGTTCACAAACAATTTAGATAAACCCGCCCCCACACAGCCGATAATCTAGATTAACCTGATGTTTGAGATCATGGAAAAAAATGTAGATTCCGATTATTCGTTGGGCGGGGGCGGGTTTATTATATTGTTGGTCTTACGCCGATATGGTTGGTGAAACCCGCCCCTACGATAAATTATGAAAAAAGACTTTATTAAAACCTCTATTTTCAGATTAATAACATATCTAATTTTTCCAATTTTTTTATCTACCACTACGGCTGAAATTGTCTTGCGAGTTGCGGGATACAAACCCTGGCAAATAGAAAATGTTGATGTGGCGGTCGAACCAAAAGGTAACTTTTTCACTAAAGACTCGGAACTAGGCTACAAACATTTGCCGGGAAAATTCAAGGTGACACTTAACGGCAATTACTCATTTAATGCCACTCACCTCAATAATAGTTTAAGAATAACACATCCCCTCACTACTTACAATTCCTCGTCAAAAAAGCCGGAAATTTGGATATTTGGCTGTTCTTTTACCTACGGTTGGTCATTGAATGACAGCGAAACTTATGCTTGGTTGCTGCAAGAGAAATTACCCAAATATGAAATAGTGAATTTTGGCGTTAACGGCTACGGCACTCTGCACTCGTTGATTCAATTTAAAGAAGCACTAAAACAAGGAAATAAACCCAAAATAGCGGTGATTGCTTATGCGGGATTTCACGACCGCCGCAATACTTTGTTAAGGGCGAGAAGAAAGCAAATGGCTGCTTGGAATAAACTTGGTATTTTATTTCAGCCCGATGCTAGGCTGAATGGAGAAAATAATTTTACCTACAAGATGGCAAAACTTGAATATCGCGAGTTCCCGCTGATGCGGGTTTCTGCATTAAGCCATTTTTTGGAGGTTAATTACAATCAATTTGAAGAGGGATTGTATAGAAGCCATGAGGTTTCTAAGGCAATTATTGAAGAGTTTAAGCGTGTGGCTGAGGCTAATGGTGTTAAGTTAGTTGTGGCGGGAATTAATGCGGGTTCTGCTAAGATGTTGGGGGAGTTAAGTCAGGAGGGAATTGCTACGGCGGATATTTCGGTTGATTTGAAAATACCTGCAAATAATAATTTACCTCATGACATTCATCCAAGTGCGATCGCGAATCGGCAATATGCAGAAAAGTTGGAAGGTTTTTTGCAAGGTACTGTTTTGAAGTAACAATCTTGGACGCGCATCCCTACCAAAGAAACCGGGTTTTTACCGAAATTAAAGGCTTTGATGCAAGATTTTGGCAAAAAAACCCGGTTTCTGACTACCCGTGCGTCCACGACTATACAATTGATTGAGGGTTGCTAGAGTGATGGGATTATTTAATGTTGTTTCTTTTAAATTGCCTCGAAAATTTCTAATTGATGGGTTTTTACTTTTTTTACTTGTTCTTGTAACAGTTGCAATAACATCAATCTATGTATCCAGCGAACATACTTTTTATTGGTGGGATTACGCGGGATACAACACCGCTACAGTCAACACGGCAAATTTATTTCGAGACTCGCCAGATAAAGCATGGCGCGGAGTTATAGAATCGCTATCTAAGGAAAAAAACCTATTAATTTCTCTGCCGTTAGTGCCGTTTATTCTTTTATTTGGCGAGTCTCGGCTGAGTTACATTCTCAGCGTATCCCTAATTTATGTGCTGCCGTTTCGCCTGTTGCTGGGGGCAATTTCTGCAAAGCTAATTCCAGTTTATCCCCGCCGGGTGTTTTGGTCAACTGTGCTGCTGAGTTTATTAATTCCTATGAGTTGGATACCGACTCTGCGGGGATATTTGGATACTGGCGGCTGTGTGTTTGTAGCCTTGGCAATTTGGGTTTATTTGCAGGATGTTAACCTGAAATATTGGTGGAAAATCCCGTTGATTGGGTTTTTGCTAGCAGTGGCGATTCTGTTGCGGCGCCATTTTGCTTATAGTGCGATCGCATTTTTAGGTGCAGCGGCTTTACAGGTTTTCATCGAGTTTATTGTACTAATATACCGCAACAAAACCGCATTGTCGTCTCCCAAAGACAAGGACGCGGTAGGGCCGTTTCCCTACAGAGGCTTGTTTGAATCCGCTGTAAAATTGGGCTTGATAGCTGTAACTAGCTTGACTATTTTAATGTTGGTAGCGGGAGATTTTACTCGCAGTGCTCTGACGGTTGACTACCGCAATTTGTATGTCGCTTGGAGTTTGCCTGTAAATGATATTTTAACTCGTTATGCGGATTTTTACGGTTTGGGAACTTGGCTGCTGGTACTGATTGGTTTTTCTGCGGGAATTATCACCCGAATCCTGGTTCCGGCGGCGGCTATTTTTGTGTCGTTGTTTGGGGTTTTGTCGCTGATTGAATGGCTGTTAGTTTTGCGTTACGGCTACTTGCACTATACAATTCATATTACACCGATCGCACTTTTGGGACTATCCACATTTTTCTGGACAACTTGGCTGACACTCAAGGGAAAAGTCCGGTATTTCATGCTGGGCGTGGCGGGTTTGTACCTGGTTTTGAATGCCGCAGTCGGGTTAATTCCTCTCAAAAGTGATTTGTCAAGACTGTTTATGGCTAATTTTCCGCCGTTAGTGCGATCGGACTACGACGAAGTTGTAAAATTAGTAGAGTTTCTACGAAAATTAGCACCCAACGAAGAACCGATTTATATTGTCGGTGCTTCTAACAATTTCAATGCTAACATACTCAGACAAGCCAACCGAAAATTAAACCCGCCGGAGGGCTGGTGGAAATTAAATACAATCGGGAGGCCGCAAATTGACTCGCGCGATACTTACCCGCTACCGGAGTTGTTGCAGTCACAATATGCGGTGGTTGCTGTACCTTTTCAGGAGGTGTTACCCAATGACGAACAAGTTTTGCGATCGCACGAACAAGATGTTGTTAAAGTTGTGTACGATGCCTTTACTCAAAACTGGGAAATTGCCCGCGATTTCCAATTGCTACCGGAACAGTTTAAGCTAGAAAACGGCGTGACTGTCAGGGTTTACCGGAGGGTGAAGAGGACTGATACAGCAACGGCAGTTAGGACTCTGGATGCGATGCAGCGGCAAATAGTCGATCGACCAGGCACGCAGTTAGATTGGATTAGTTTGCATCAATCAATCTACACAAGTGCCAATTATTCAGTCAGTCAAGAATCCGACAACCTATATAATATTGTAACTCATCCAATTAAAAACAGCCAGAAACTCTCTACATCTTTCCTGTATTTAGGTTCCATTTCTGACCAAGTAAAAGTTACCGGCAAACTCAATTTACCTAACCAACAATGTCCGGGAATTGCCCTGCGCTTGACTTTGTGGGACAAGCAAGGTAAATTAGTAGACTCAGCAGAGATGGCTTATAGTCAAAAAAGTGCGATCGGCTTAAATCTATTAGTTGAGGGCAAAAATCCCATTTATCTGCTGCTTGAGGTATTGAGTAGCAGCAAACAGGATTTAACAAACCAATGCCAACTGGAGATTAACAATTTAGCTGTCAGTAGGTAAATTGAACCGTCAATGCAGAAACATCAAAAATCCAACTGGTATTTTAATCTATCTCTATATACTTTTGTCATCATCGGATCTCTGATGGCAACTGGCTATATTTTCCCGATTGGAGGCAACTTTCCCGAAGTGCCACCCATTCAATTTATGTTAAATCCTGAAATGTATAAGAATGATTATTACGTTCAGGAAATGGTTAAATTTAATCCGAGATACTACTATTACTATATCATTTATTTGCTCGCTAACTTAGGAACAAGCATTCCCCTAGCGCATTTTATTTATCAATTCCTATCCTTCGGTTCATTTATCCTAGCTTGCTACGCAATTATAAATATCTATACTAATTCCCAACTGCCTGCAGCAGCGATGGCTTTTTTATGTATAGCCGCGTCATTTACAGATGTTGGTAACACGCTGATATTTTCCACCAAATCAGTACCCAGTACCTTCGCAATGGGTTTCGCAATCTGGGGAATTTACTTTAGTTTGCGCCAGAAATGGCTGACAGGATATTTCTTTTTTGGACTGGCTTGTCTGCTGCAATTTTTAGTTGGTTTGTTGCCGGGATTGATGATGGTTCCCGTTTTATTTATTGAATCTGTAAAACAGCGGAAGTTTAAAACATTGATTTTGGCGATCGCACTTTTAGCAGCAATGGCAAGTATCGTTTACCTACCGATGTTATTAACAGGTACTACCAGCACTCACACTATCGACAACGCCGAGTTTGTCTACATTCACGCGAAAGTCCGCAACCCCCACCACATCCTCCCGTCAAATTGGGATGTCGGGAATTGGTTCAACTTTATATGTTTCATAATGGGTGGCTTGCTGTGCATCAAAAATTCCGATTTATTGCGAAAAGAAGACAAACTTAACTTTTATGTAATTGTTGGCACATCAATTTTTGCATTATTTCTAAATTACATATTTGTCGAAGTTTACCCTTTGGCTTTTATCGCAAAACTACAGTTAGCTAGAACTGTACCTTTTGTTCAATTAATTATATTTATTGCTGTAGCTTTGACGGTCGAGCAACTTTACAGAGAAAAACAAATAGCTATTAGCTTGTTGCTGTTAGCTGTACTAACTTTGCCTTTTAGGGGCATCATTTTCTTAGGATTATCAGTTTGGCAAACAAAAAATTACGTATGGCCCCAACGATATAATATATTGTTGTGGATTTTAGCAGCAGGAACGGTAATTTTCAGCTTGATCTATCCGGTGACTGATTCATGGGAAATAATGGGCGATCGAATAATTAGCATCCCAATCTTTTTCTCAATCCTCGCCTTCCCATTCCTTTTAGAAGAAACATCCCTAGCTACATCTATCAAACAGACTCTAACTCACACATTAGCCTTAATAACTACCGCCACCTTAGTTTTGGGAGTAGCAGGAATTCTGCCCAAACCTATATTAAATGTATTTCAAACAAGAGTTAATATCAATACCGTTTCCAGGGACGACTTAAGCAGATTAGCTGTGCGATTTTCGCAAAGTAGCAGCCGCGATTCACTGGTATTAATTCCACCCTCAGTTACCAGCTTCCAGTTTTTCTCCGAAAGAGCGATTGTCGTCAACTTCAAGAACTTTCCCTTTACCGAAAAAGGAATAAAAGAATGGCAAACTCGCATGGAAGCTGTTTTAGGGGTACCCTTAAACCCACAAATGATTTGGGGAGGAAATGACTTTTTCATCCGCCGCAGCAGTGCCGATTTAGTCAAAGTAGCCAGAAACTATGATGCCGATTATATCCTGACTCGTACTGACTGGCATCCAAATATGCAAGGGGAAATCGCAGATAAACAAGGCAAATGGATACTGTATAAAATTAGGTAATAGGTAATTGGTAAAACTTTTTAAATCCAAATCTAAATTTTCTCTTAGTCTGCTGAGGCAGACTTTGCTTGTCTAGAAGCAATTTCAAGATCCGATTAATCAGCGTTAATCAGCCTTAATCTGCGGTTAAATATCAAAACCCGAATCATCAATAATTTCGCTAATTTGCTTATCCACATAATCAGCATCCACATTGCGCGCCATCAACTCAGCTAAAATCCCCAAAGAAATCAACTGCACCGACAGAATTGTACACAAAATCCCAAAAAATAACAAAGGTCGATTCCCGATCGGCCCAAAATTCATCCCCGCCAAATTCAGAAACCAAATAACTATCAAATAACTCAGCGAAACAGTTCCAACCAACCCAAAACACAATCCCAAACCTCCAAACAAATGACCCGGTTTGTGCAAATATTGCGTCGTGGCTAACACCGTCAACAAATCAATAAAACCCCGCGCATAACGTTCCCAGCCGTAATTCGATTTTCCGTGCTTGCGCGGATGATGTTCCACGACTACTTCGCCAATTTTAAACCCTAAATTGTTTGCTAAAGCTGGAATGTAGCGGTGCAATTCCCCGTACAATTTAATCGACTGCAAAACTTCCCTACGATACGCTTTAAAACCGCAATTCATATCGTGCATTTGCACCCCAGTTAGCAAACACGCAACGGCATTAAACAGCTTGGAAGGTAAAGTTTTAGAAAGCGGGTCGTTCCGCTGTTTTCGCCAACCGGAAACTAAATCAAATCCCGATTCTAAATGATGTAAAAATTTGGGAATTTCAGCGGGATCATCCTGAAGGTCAGCATCGAGAGTAAAGATAATTATCCCTGCTGCATTGCGAAATCCTGCTGAAAGCGCGGCGGATTTGCCAAAGTTGCGGCGCATTTTAATCGCTTTAATTAGTTTGGGATGTTTGTTGGCTAAATCGGTGATTTCTTGCCAGGAATAATCGCGGCTACCGTCATCTATGAAAATGACTTCGTAACTGTCAATTGCTGTTTGGAACATGACAATTTGGATTTTGTCAAACAGCAATTTTATGGTGGCTTCTTCGTTGTGAACTGGGATTACGAAGCTGAGATGTTTTGGCATAGGGCTATTCTATTTCATTTGTGTTGTCAATGAGATTTTTTTATTAACCGCAGAGGGCGCAGAGGGCGCAGAGGAGGAGAAAGAGAGGTTTTTTAGTTTTTATTGATAACTTGGGAGTTTCGCAAGGCTATCCAACCTTTGCGGTTTTTAAAGGAGGCATAGGCTGTCAATAATTTATCTGTTGGTGATGTTTGAATGTATCCTCTCCAAGCTGCGAATTCGTAGGAATGGCCAAATAATTTAACTAAATCGGGGCGCGGAAATCCTGACATGGCAAAACCTCGAACGACATTTTCTTGGTTGAGAATGGCAATACATTTTACATTGTTTTCGGGGTCTCCTACCCAGCCAATTACTCTGGAGGCGGCGGGTGCGAGTTTAGTTACTGTATCAAAATATCCGGGTACTCCGTCTTTGGGCGCTGACAGTAAACTTGCGTCGAGTTTTGTGTCTAATGCTGCACAAAAATTGTGTTTTTTGATGTCTCGGTTAAATGGCACTAAGTTGTTAGTTTTTAATGCGTCGATTAAGCCGACAAAAGCGGCGGGTTTATTGCCTACGCGGTCTTTAATTAGGGTTACATCGGTGATGCCTAATTGCAGTGATAATGCTACTAACGGTTGATAGGCTGCTCTGCGGGCGATCGCCATTGCAGTTTCGCCTCCCACCCCGTACATTAAAATAATCGCGACTGTGGCGACTGCAAACAGCGGTGTCAGCCAACGCCCTTGAATTCTTGGTGTGGGCTGCCACTCGCGCACCCACAATACTGTCAGCACAATTGTACTCATCCAAAACAAGGCTGGGAGTGTGGCGTAGCGGGAAGCGGTGGCTTGTTCGACGCCAAATCCCGATCGACTGACAGCGGCCATTAACGCCGTTTGCAGCGTGTAAAGTTGGATTGATAGCCAAGGCAGCCAATCCGGGCGATTCCCTACGGGATAGCTACGCTTCACGACCTTTTTTACAAATAGCCAATAACCCACAAAACCCGTCGTTGCAATCAAACCAATTATACCAATAATTGAAGCAATAATAATATTTTCGCTAAAAATTCCGCCGAGATAAGTGGGAATATATTCGAGAGTTTTGAGCGGGTTAATTTTAGTTAAAGAAGGGTGATGAGATGGAGTTTTATAAGTTAAAAAATAAATGCCAATCACCGCAATCGAAGCAATGAAATACAAATAAGTTATTCGCCGAGGAAACCGCAGCACAACAGCAGCAGCACACAATATCGGCCACAAAGCTAAAGGAGTGCTGTAACTAATACAGCCTAAAACGCCAAAAACAATGCTGCCAATTACCCAACCATTCCGTAGGGGCGGTGCCCCCGTGCCCGCCCCCGGTGTACCCAAAAAAGTCGCATAGGATTGCAAACAATATATCGAACAAATCACAAATAAATTAGCAATTATCCAGTGAACGCCGCTGAATCCCCGCATCCAATTGTGAGCCGCCGCCGGAGTAAAATTAAAAATAGAAATGCAAAGGAGTAGCGAGATAAACAGTAGCGGAAAACGCCTCAAATTTAACGGCAGCAGAGCAATTAATACGTGGCACTGAATCCAAGCCAAGAACCAAGCCACTAAACATAAACCAATATTTGAACCTTGGGTGACAGCTATATTCAAGCCATAAATAATTGCCGGAATCAAGACAAAATGCTCGTTCGCCCGAAAGATCCAATTAAAAGGATTTGTCGAAAAACCGTCTACTGAATAAAAATTCCATGTCATCCACCAATAATCAAAATTAGACAAGTCTCCGGCTTGGGATATCAAGTACAAAATATATGACGCTGGTATTAGAATGCCGAGAATTGATGCGGCAATTAAAATATATTGTTGCTTGACTTTCATGGATTGGTAGATGGCGATATTTTTAATCGATTTGGGCTAAGTTGTACGCGCTGGGATTAAAGAAACCGGGTTTTTTACTTGATTGAGGGTTAGAACCAAGTATTTTGGTTAAAAAACCCGGTTTCTGGCTACTTTACAGATTTACTCGAATTTTTATTTCACTTCTCTTGCCAGCATTTGTCTGAGCCCTTGCCGCCAGTGGGGAGGATACGTGCCTAGAAGTGCTGATATTTTAACCGTAGAGAGGACAGAAAAAGCGGGACGTTTTGCGGGTGTCGGATATTCGGCGGTGGTGATGGGAATTACGCGCTGAACTTTGAGGGGAAGGCCGAGTGTTGCGGCTTCCTCAAAAATGGCGATCGCAAAATCGTACCAACTACAAACACCGCTATTAGTGTACTGGTAAGTCCCAAAACTTTCTTGCCCAAGGAGAGGAATAATTTGCGAAGTCGCCGCACTTAAATCCCCCGTCCAAGTAGGACTGCCGATCTGATCGGCTACTACTCGAATTTCTTCCCTTTCCTTTCCCAACCTCAGCATGGTTTTGACAAAATTACCTTTGCCACCGTTGCCGTAAACCCACGCGGTTCTAATAATAATATGTCGGTTTCCCGCTTTCCGAATTGCTTCCTCGCCTGCTAATTTCGACTTGCCGTAACTTCCCAGCGGGTTAGTAGAATCTGTTTCCAGATAAGGAGAACCGTGGCTGCCGTCAAATACATAATCAGTGGAAAAGTGAATCAAACTTGCTCCCAGTTTTTCGCATTCTTCTGCGATAATTCCGGGTGCAATACCGTTGATGGCGTTTGCTAATTCCGGTTCGCTTTCTGCTTTGTCTACCGCAGTGTAAGCACCCCCATTGACGACTAAATCCGGTTGAATTTCAGCCATTGCTTGACGGATGCTTTCCGGTTGGGATAAATCGAGGCGAGTGCGATCGACCGCAATTACCTCTCCCGAAGATAATAAAATCGGCTGCAATTCTTGAGCTAGCTGTCCGCTGCCGCCTGCGAGTAAAATTTTCATAATCAAAACACTTGAGCTGTTTTCAACGTTTGTCCAGCTTGGTCTTTAGCTGATAAGATTGGTTGGGCACCATCTAGCGGCCAGTCGATCGCCAAATCCGGGTCATTCCACAGGATACACCGCTCGTGTGCCGGTGCATAATAATCTGTAGTTTTATACAAAACTTCAGCCGTCTGGGAAACCACTAAAAAACCGTGAGCAAATCCCGCCGGCACCCAAAATTGCCGTTTATTTTCTGCACTCAGCAAACACCCCACCCACTTTCCAAAATTCGGCGAACTTTGTCTAATATCCACCGCTACATCAAATATTTCGCCAGCAACTACCCGCAGCAATTTGCCTTGAGGCTGCTGCAGTTGGTAGTGCAAACCGCGCAGCACATTTTTAGAGGATTTGGAATGATTGTCTTGCACAAATTCGGCCGTCACGCCTGTTTTTTCTACAAAAACTTTGTGATTGAAACTCTCAAAAAAGAAACCGCGATCGTCTCCGAAAATTTTCGGCTCAATAATCAAAACTTCCGGTATTTCAGTAGATATAACATTCATAGTTGGCTGTATCGCGTGATAAACTCATACTCAGTCTAGGCTATTTTACTATGAAAACTGACACATATCTCAAAAAGTTGTATGCCAACCGCTTTGATTCGCGACAAATCCAAGCGAAGGTGGCACTCTGGAAAGTTTTAATTGACGAATTTTTACAAAATTATGTTCCTCCCGAATCAGCAGTTTTAGATATTGGCGGCGGTTACTGCGAGTTTATAAATCAAATTCGGGCTAAAAAAAAATATTTAATTGATCTGAATCCCGATTCAAAGTTATTTGCTAATGCTGATGTAAATGTGGTTAATATTGATGTGTTGAATTTGGAAGATTACACATCTTTTACCGAACAGTTCGATCGCATTTTTATCTCAAACTTTTTTGAACACCTCCGCAACAAAGAGGAACTTGTAGAAATTATCTCTTTTTGCTTCGAGGCCCTCAAGCCTAGCGGTTCTCTGTTGGTAATTCAGCCTAATTTTAAATATTCCTACAAGGAATACTACGATTTTATCGACCATCAATTACCGATAACGCATTTATCGCTACAAGAGCTTTTACAAACTGTCGGGTTTGAAATTGACCTGATTGTACCGAGATTTTTGCCCTTTTCGACGAAAGGCAGACCGGCCTCGCCCTTGCTGTTAAAAATTTACTTAAAATTGCCTTTGTTGTGGCGTTTTTTGGGAGGGCAAATGTTTGTTAAAGCATCGAAACCCAACAAGTGAGTATCTTCCTCAATATCGACACTTGCCGTCGGAGGCTGAAAATGAGAATGTAGGGAAAGCGCTCATTTTAATAACTCATCTACTGGAATACTAAAACCCGGTAAAACAATTTGAGTGGTAACAAATTCCCCAGCAATAAAGATGCTTCTGGTTTGTTTTGTTACTACAATAATCCATTGGTTTTCAGGATATACCAGCCAAACTTCCTCACTTCCCGATTCTAAATATTCTGTAGCTTTAGCAATTACATCTTCCGCCAAATCTGTTGGTGAAACAATTTCAGCACATAAAGGAAAACTTTGCGGCAGCACTTTGAGATTGCCAAATTGTGCTGCTAATTCCGGGGGAAGGTAGGCAACATCAGGATAGCGCCCCTGGTTGTTTGTGCGGCAGGGAACATCAGTATAAACCTCCCCTCCTTGTCCGCTAGAGTCTTTGTACGTTCTCCAATAAAAGTAAAGATTTCCTTGCACTCTGCTATGCTTGAGAGTCATGCCATTTTTCTCCAATAATTCGCCATCAACCCACTCTTGCAGATCCGGTGGACTTTCCATCCATGCTTCTAGAGAGTAGATTTTCGATGGGGCAACAACTGTAGAAGTTATCATGTTTTTGCGTCTGGGCGGGGAACTTTTTTCTATGATACCAGATGCGATCGATCTTTGGTTGACAAAAGGGCGATCGCACTTTGTAGATGGCACTTTTAAGTGTTATCATAAAAGTTACAAAGTATCCCGCATTTCGGGCTTAGCCCAATTAGGATGAATCTGCCATTAAAGCATCACTTTGAGGACAAAAATGATGACACAAACTCAATCATCCGCTGCCCTTCCCGTCAATATTCCACTAACACTAACACTCACCGTTACCCACGAACAGTTCGTTGAATTGGCGATCGCCAATCGGGAGTTACAATTAGAACGCACAGCAACAGGAGAATTAATCGTGAACCCACCAACCGGAGGCGAAACAGGAAAGAGAAATCTCAGTATAGAAGGACAACTCTGGTTGTGGAACCGCCAGACTAAATTAGGAGAAGCATTTAACTCTTCTACTGGTTTTCACCTGCCCAATGGAGCCGATCGCTCTCCCGATGCAGCTTGGGTGCGTCAAGAAAGGTGGGATGCACTCACCCCAAAACAAAAAGAAAGCTTTATTCCCTTGTGTCCTGATTTTGTGGTAGAACTTCGTTCTAAAACTGACAACATGGAACCGCTGCGAGCCAAGATGAAAGAGTATATGAACAATGGCGCTCGTTTAGGTTGGTTGATAGATAGAAAAAACAGAAAGGTGGAAATTTACAGGCAAAATCAAGATGTAGAAGTGCTAGAAAATCCTGTTACTTTGTCCGGTGAAGATGTGTTGCCGGGTTTTGTCTTGGATTTGACAGAAGTTTGGGGATAAATGCTGAGTCGTGTGAAAAATAGACCATACTTCCTCTTCTAAGGTGGTAAAAAATAATATATAATGTACAAACAAACCCCGGGCAAATTAAAATAGTATGGTCAAGCAAAAAATCTTAGATGAAGGTCGAGAATATACCTTTCGTTCATACTTTGACTTACCTTACGAAACGGATGAAATTTTAGCAGAATTTGATTACTCGCTAAGTAAAGGAAGCTTATCTTTACCGAAAACAACTAGACACTTAGACAGACTTATAGAGCTTAGAGATAAAATAGAAGATATCCTTCCCTTGGTCAGTCTCAGCAGCGAAACAGCTAGAAGAGAATCATTAGTATCCCCTGTGCTGCTGGATCTCATCCGATACTGTCAATGTCAACTGCGATTTGAGTATACTCTCAACGTTAATAGCTGGTTAAAGGGAAGTTTAGATTATCTCGTGAAGTCAAATCAAGAGTTGCTAGTTATTGAAGCAAAAAACGACGATATGACCAGAGGATTTACTCAACTAGCTGTACAATTAATTGCGATGTCGCACGTTGAAGATCAAAATATCTTTTATGGTGCGGTGACAATGGGAGATATCTGGCGATTTGGCAAGTTAGATAGAAATCAGCACACTATTTTTCAAGACACCCATTTGTTTACAGTTCCTGACGATTTAGACGATTTGTTGAAGGTAATGGTGGGAATTTTAGACGGAGATGAAATTTCGCCGTAGGGTGCGTCGCTTCTAGTCCCTCAAATAGTGGCGAAATTTTCCATAGCGACGCACTAATGGTGGGAATTTTAGACGGGGATGAAATTTCGCCGTAGGGTGCGTCGCTTCTAGTCACTCAAATAGTGGCGAAATTTTCCATAGCGACGCACCATACTATTTGCAATCTGCCATTAAAAAACTCCCTACAAAATCGAACTTAACACCACCTCATTAGCAGCAATCCAATCATAAATATCCTGAAAAGCTGCTTCCGGCCCAATAACAGGCCGCCATCCTGTTTTCTCCATCACCCTAGAAGAATCAGTAATAAAAATCGGAATATCCCCTGCGCGTTCTTCCAAAACAGGATGAATTGAAATCGATTTCCCGGTAATCTTTTGGCACAAATCAGTTGTCTCCACCAAAGAAAGACTGTTGCTCAAACCGCCGCCAACATTAAAAACTTCGCCGTCAAATTCCGCAAAATGTTCTAATTGATAATTAACTAACCTCAACAAATCTTCAACGTGCAGCAAATCCCTAACCTGCTTCCCACTGCCACCAAAACCGATGTAATTCAGCGACTTTTGAAAATAGTGAGCCGCCACCCACAAACCACAAACTCCCTGATCGACTTTACCCATTTGCCAAGCACCCGTAATTAACCCGCAGCGGTTAATAATTGCGGGCACATTGTATGCTTCCCTGTATTCCTCAATCAGCAATTCCGAAGCTAATTTAGTGGCTCCGTAAAGCGAACGGTGTCCTTTTAATGGGAAGTCTTCTGATATGCCCAACTCGGATATACCGGGTAAAGTTTGCTCAGGGGCGATCGCAAATCTATTCGGCAATTCCAACAGCTTAACAGATTTGACACTGGCGATCGGATAAACCCGACTCGTAGACAAAAACAGCAAACTCGCACCCGTTTGTCTGGCCAACTCCAAAACATTCACAGTGCCCAGTAAATTCGTCTGCAAAACGTACTGTGGCGAACTAAAACCAGCCAGCACAGAAGGCTCCGCAGCACAATCTATAATGCAGTCAGCATTGAGTGCAACTGGATCTAAATCCGCCGCTGTACGAATATCCCCGTAAACAAACTGAATACCGCAACTTTTAAGCCGAGGCAGATTCAATTCTGATCCCCGGCGACGCAGGTTATCTAAACAAATTATTTGCCATTCCGGGTGCAGTTTCTTCAGGCCAATTGCCAAACAACTGCCGATAAAACCGGCACCACCAACAATTAAAATTCTCTCAGGCATTCACTTTTAATTTTGCTATCTTTCTAGTCCGGTGGTAGTCGCCGCGAGAGAGATGTTTTTCCAGCCAGACATACAAGACAATAAACAAATATCGGCTGCCCATCTCTTTGATTTTCAGCTTAGAAATACCAGCAGTCCGATTGTACCACCTCAGAGGAATCACCGTATAGGAAAAACCCCGAACAATTGCTTTTAAAGGCAGTTCCACTGTCAAATTAAAATGATGGCTCAAAATCGGTTGTACGCCTTCAATTACTTCTCGGCGGTAAATTTTAAAAGCATTGGTGACATCGCTGTACCGCAAGCCGAAAATACTTTTGACAAACCAGTTTGCTAAGCGGTTAATTGCTAACTTGTGAATGGGATAATCAACTATAAAGCCACCTTTGATAAAGCGCGAACCGAAAACGCAATCATATCCTTCTTGCAACTTGCGGTATCCTGCTACCAAATCCATCGGATCGTCGGAAGCATCCGCCATCACAATTGCTGCCGCATCTCCGTCAAATTCGGCCAATCCCCGTCGCACCGCAAATCCGAAACCGTTGGGAGGTTGATTGTTGATGTATCTCACTGTGGGAAAAGTCTCTGACAACTCCTGGCAAATATCAAGAGTTCGATCGACACTATTGTCATTCACAATCAAAATTTCGTGCGCAATGCCTTCTAAATCGAGCGTCTGGGCGATCGCCCGCACAGTACCGTACAAACAGCCCTCCTCATTGTGAGCTGGTATTATCACAGAAATTTTCACTCCTCATCCTCCGCGCAACTGGACAAACTGGTTGTCAACAGGATTATACACCCAAGCTTTAATTTCTGTTTGGGCGATCGGCAAATTATTATGCGACAAATCAACAGCCCACCTGGCATTATTGTATAACTCAGATTTTAAACTCTCAGCAATGTCGGGACTGTCCAAATTTACATAAGCGTTAGCAAAAAAAGATTTTTTTTCCCCGACAGATAGCAGTACAATATTCGGCTGTTGCAATTTTTCTGGCCAAACCGCCCAACCCGCAGCCTTGACAGCATCATTTTGCTTAACAGTCAAGGATTTATCGGTAGTTTGAGGTTTGTCTAAATAACCGTAAACTTTCTCGGTATTAGAAATAAACTCTACATTTTTCGCGAACTTTCTCCAACCTATTTTGTCGATTATTGCAGCGCCTTCTCTCACCAGCCAAGTTTTTTTGCTCAGCACCCTCAAACAGCTTTCCGGCGAATTATTGAAAAAATCCGAGGGTTCCAGATAGTTAATTAACTGCAAACAATCTTGAGCGCCTTGTTTGTAAAGAAGTGCTGAGCGAGATTGGGCGATCGCCTGTTGAGAGTTAACAATAATTGTAGCAATTAATAGCCCTGCTAGTACGCGATAAATAAATTTATAATTACGTTTTAACGTTGCTTTTGTTTCTTGATAATTACCTCGGACAAACAATTGCCCTAGCTGAACCACAGCAATTAATAGCAAAATTGAATTAGTCGTATATCTAGACGATTCTAGCGCCTGAATTGCCCCAAATTCAGCCCTGCCAGCCGTAATAAACAAAGAAGATAAAACTGAAAAAAAACCTATTGACAGCCAAGGTAAAGCCTGATATTGCACTCCTAAATCAATTTGGGAATGAGTATCTTGCCGTAATCCTAAATGAATTGTGGGATGGGCATCTTGCCCGTCCAGCGTCGCAGTCTGAACCACGTTCATAACTGAGTTGGGATTGCTATAGCTTTCAGAAATATCATTCCTATCTGTCATTGCGAGGAACGAAGCGAGCGCAGGGGCTGGAGATTGCTTCGCAGGGTTCCCAATGACAAAGAAATAGAATACCAAAAATAAGAAACTTGCAAATATTAGCAATCCAACTAATGCTGAAATTCCAGGTGATCGCACAATTGCCGAACCCAGCAAGCTTAAAAAGTAATCAATAACCACCAGCGGCTTATTCAACAATGAAATAATACTTGCTTTGCGACTAGGATGATAATCAATTGAGTAAACAGCACAAGTGGCCAAAAACAGCAGCATCCAGACAATAAGTCTTTTTCTTTTCTGCGCCGCATTTCCTTCTACAGCCGCCACAGCCGGAATCGCAGCCAACCAAGAAAGCAAGCCTTGAGCCAGCGAAAAACTCGCAATAAAGCAGAATACAGCCGCAATCGATATTTGAACAGAGTACGGACACGGCACTGCCGTGTCCGTACTCTGTTCGATCTGAGGTGTTGCATCATTCTCAACAACGGGCAAGATGCCCGTTCCACAAAAATTCAATGTTCTTGTGGAACGGGCATCTTGCCCGTTCCTAAATAGCTTATTGATCGTGGTGCAACATCTCTGTTTCATCCGATTAAAAACCGCTATATTAGGCAATAATTTGTGAGGTGAAACCAGCGCATAAACCGCAGCTACAAAACAAAAATTTACGAAAAACCAAGCGAGTTGAAATCCCCACAGCCAGTTTTCATGCTGAACCAGGGAGAACAGCAAAATACAAGTTAAAATATTAGCTAAATGCCACAAATCATCCCCAACATTCTTAACTTGCATTGAGGATAACTTGTAGATAGCGATAAAAGTTATCGCAGCCAAACCTATGCTGAGACACAACTGATAATTAATATTCCATCGGGAAGCAAAAGCCAGCACCGCAATAATTATTTTAGGGAAAACTATGCGGTGGTTGCTGTGCAAAGCCCAAAAATCGTTAAACGTTACATTTCCCGCAGCTATTTTTTCAAAAAGGCTAGCTAACCTCCACTCGTCATCAACGGGAACGTTAACGCTAAAATTCGATACAAATCCGATTAATAAGAGGACAGGAATTAGATATAAAGTAAATAATATGATTTTTTTCATTAATATCCAATCCGGTAGCATCGGAATTGTAAAATCTAGTCATATCATGTCCGATCGATTAACCATAATATCCCGGTCAGGGCGGGTTTTTGAGAGTGTTAATTATTCGCAAGTATTGTTGGTGAACTCGCCCCTACAAAAATCGCGATCGCTCGAACGGACATGATATCATCAGCTTTTAGACTGACAATCAACAGTAAACCGTCAACCGTCAACCGTCAACTGTTCGCTACTTAATAGTCTTGAACGTATCCATTTTCCCAGTAAATCGGTTGATAAACATCTGCAAAACACTCCGCTTGCCAATATTGATATTAGAACTCACGGACATTCCCGACTGCAAGTTAACCTCCACTTCATTTGCCTTGCCCTTGTTCAAAACAAACTTCTGATTTTTGAGCTTTATTTTGGTTTTGAAAGCGTAGTATTTCCGCAGTTCAGTAGGAGGCTCAGCATCGCTGCTAATCTCTATCACTTCACCCTCAGCAGTACCAAACTCCAGCGCCGGGAAAGCTTCTACATTCACTTCCACAGGCACGCATTGGTATTTCGTCAAACCCAGTTTCTCTCTGTTAACTTCCTTCTCTGGACAAACGCAACTTTTACCTATTTCGCAGTCAATCTTTTCTCCGTCTAATTGCTTGCCGTGATACTGCTCCAATTTTGCCCGCTTCTGTCTCAAAGCATCCAATACCAGAGCCACATTGCTGTTTTCCAGGTAAACCACTGCTTGCAGACCGTTGTCGTCATCCAAAACTTTGAGCAGCTTTTCAGTTTGCTGCGCTTCGTAATAAGCTTCTTCGCAGCGTGCTGGGCGCGGTTCGCCCGGTTTCAGCACCGTATTAATAATGGATTGGCATATCGGATCTTTCGCCATATCCAACTTAGCTTTCTCCTTCGTAGAAGGTTTCAAATCGAAGATAACGCCAGATACCGGAGCCTTCATCACTTGAGTGTCGCGGTTTTGTTGAGCCTTTTCTAGCTGAGCGTTCACCTCGGACAACTTTTTCAGGTTTTCCACTTTGAAGCGGCTTAGCTGAGAATCGCTGCTGGCAATTTGTTTCTGGTTTTCAGCTATTTTGCTGTAAAGTTCTTTTGCCCAGGAATCCTTGGTGTTTTTTAACTGTTCTTGGGCGCGGGCGATGGACTCCTGAATGCGCGCTTGCTCTCCTTGCTGGCGCTGTATGTCAGCACTAATTTTTTGGATGTCACCTTGACGCGCGTTAATTTCGCCTCGGCGCGTATTTATTTCACCGAGGCGCGTGTTAATTTCGCCTTTGCGAGAGTTGATTTCACCTTCGCGCTGCTTGATTTGATCTTGCTGTTTGAGAACGTCGCTTTGGCCTCTGAAAACATCTTGCTCTTGACGTTCTTTTTGCAGTTCAGCAATTGCTCCTTCCTCCACCAGGGGGGCGAGTCTGCCTAGAATGTTTTGGTTAGACTTCAATACTTGTTGGGATTTCGCTAACTGTTCTTGGGCCAAATCTCTCTGAGCCAGGGCTGATTTTACTTGCTCTTGCGAAGAAGCTAACTGCTGCTGAGCATAATTTAATTGGTTCTGGGCAAAACCCAATTGTTGCTGTGCCACTGTCATTTGATCGCCGGCGGCTTTCTCAGCATCCTGAGCTTGCTTCAGTTGTTTTTCCAACTCCTGAACTTGCCCTTGGGCTGCGGCTACGCGAGACAGAAATTCCGATCGATAATTAACATAAAGTCCTTGCTGAGCAGCATCAAAATTTCCGCTGGCTCCCCTGTTGAGGTACAGCTCGTCAATCAAAGCTTGCAGCACTTGATTTTGTGCCGTGAGGCTCTGTCTGTCCTTGATTGTTGATTCTAGGTTAGAAGGAACAGCGCCTTGAATTTTGCCGCTGACAACATCTTCGTAAAATTTATTTTCCTTTTCCAGAGCTTCTTTAGTTTTCTGTATCGATGTTAAATCGGCACTGGGTGCAACGGGGTTGAAAGTGAGCAGAGGCTGGTTCTTTTCCACGCGATCGCCATTTTCAACGTGAAGTCTCACCACAGCGCCCGTAGCAGGTGCTTGGATGTCTCTAGCACCATCTTTGAACTCCAATTGGCCGACAGCGGGGACAGCTTGCTCTACGCTAGCAAAATAAGCCCACACTACAGCAGAAGTGGTCATCAGCATGATCATCCACAAAAACAAGTGCGACCAAATCGCTGGTTTTTCGAGAATGACTGGTTGCTCAGAAAGTATTAACGATTTCATAGCCATTTGTTAGTTTTCAGTTGTTAAGCGTTAGCGATCAGTTGTGAGTTGTTAGAGATCAGGTATTCGATGACTCTTGTTGTTGGAATAGGCAGTAGTAACGCCCTTTAAGAGCCATTAATTCTTTATGAGTTCCCCGCTCGACTACAGAACCTTGATCCATCATAATAATTACATCAGCGTTTTGGATTGTAGTCAGGCGGTGAGTAATGAAAAACACCGTGCGTCCGGCGAAAGCTTCTGCTAAGTTATTGCAAACTTGGCGTTCGGAATGGTAGTCGAGGGCGCTTGTAGCTTCGTCCAAAATTAGGAGTTTCGGGTTTTGCAAAATCGTGCGGGCGATCGCCAAACGCTGCCTTTGACCCCCAGAAAGCGAGGCACCCCGTTCTCCCACCACCGTATTGTAGCCAGCAGGCAAGCCCATAATAAAATCGTGAGCTACCGCTAATTTCGCAGCTCGCACAATCTCATCCGTACTCGCATCGGGATTGCTCAGAGCAATATTTTCCTGAACCGTACAGTTAAACAGCAAAGTATCTTGCAGCACTACCCCAAGTTGGCTGCGGAGCGAGTACAGTTCCACCTTAGAAATGTCGTACCCATCAATAAAAATCCGGCCCGACAGCGGCGGATAAAGACGCTGCAACAGCTTCATCGCCGTACTTTTACCGGAACCGCTTCCACCCACAATTCCCACAAAACTGCCAGCGGGAAATTCCAAATTAACATTAGCCAATTGCAGTGGCCCGCTTTCGAGAAATCGGAAGGAAACCTCCTCATAGGTAACCTGCCCTTGAATTGCCGGCAGCGGGATATTGCTCCGGTCTTCTTCGCTGGTTTCCGTCGGATGATCGACCACATCCTTAAGCATATCGATCGACATCGAGACTTCTTGGAAACTCTGCCACACGCTCACAAAACGCAGCAGCGAACCAGTCACGTTCCCGGAAATAATTCGGAAAGCAATCAACTGACCCAAAGTAATCTCATTTCCCAGTACCAAATAAGCTCCCACCCACAACTGAGCTAAGTTACCCACCTGGTTTAAAAAGCTGCTAATCGTACCGGCCGTAGTCCCCGTGATAATTGTTTTAAAACTGGCTGTAATGTATTTTGCGTAGCGACTCGACCACTCCCAACGGGATTTCAATTCAATATTTTGAGCCTTAACAGTTTGAATCCCGCTGACTACTTCCACTAAATAAGATTGAGCGTCAGCAAAACGCATATTTCTCTGTTTGATCAGGCGCAGCACCAGCGGATTGATTAGAACAATCATCAGCCCCAGTACCGGTACCACTGCCAAAGATACAAACGTTAGCTGCACACTGTAGGAGAGCATCACGGCGACGTAAACCACCGAAAATACCGCATCAAGAACCACTGTCAGAGCTGTACTCGTCATGAATTCCCGAATCTGGCCCATCATGCTGAATTTGTAGACCAAATCTCCGACGCGTCGATTGTCAAAGTAATTTTGGGGTAGCCGGAGTAAGTGGTCGATTACCTCCGCACTCAATTTGACATCAATGCGGTTTGAGGTATCTATAAACAAAAAGGTACGCAAACCGTTGAGCAGTCCTTCAAACAGGGCAACACCTAACAGAAATGCCCCTAAAATATCCAAGGTGTCAATGCTGCGCTGACCTAAGACTTTATCAATAATTACTTGGCTGATTAATGGGTTGGCAAGACCAAATAACTGTACAAAAAACGAAGCGAGCAACACCTCAAAAAACACTGTCTTGTGTTCCATGAGGGCCGGCACAAACCACCAGAAGCTGAACTGCTCTTTTTGTTCAACTTGCGGAGCTTGCAGCAGCAGGACTTCTCCTGATTCTCCCCAGATTTCTTTAAACTGAGGTATCCGCTTCCGCATTAACCCTTTTTCGGGTGTCGCCAGCACTAATTCTTGCTCGGTAATGCTGTAAATAATGGCAAAGCTGGTTTCCCATTTAATCATTACGGGCGCTTTGATGCGGTTGATTGCTTCTGCTGGGACTTGCGCCAATTGGGGCGTGAGGCCGATGCTTTGGGCGATCGCCCCGCAGGCTTGCATACTGATAGAACCGGCGGTTTTTAACTGATTTTCTAGAACTTTGCGGATGATATCTCGGCGAAATTTGAGGCCGAAATACTTGCTCAACATTTGGAAGCAAGCTAGCGGGGCGTCAATCTGCCCTTTGGCGCGGAAAACTGGGTATCTCGCCGCATCCTTTGTTTGGGGGTCGGTTTTGGGTTCTGGGGGACGATCTGGGGCGTCTACAACCGTGATCGATGTTCCGCCGGGCGGATTCTGCCCCAAGCCTCCTGTGTCTGTCGTGCCATTATCTGACTCTGTTTCGGGTTGGGGTTCTGGGGGTTCCCGGAAGCCTACCAATCGCGCGCCGAGGCGGCCTTCTACTTTTAAGGATTTGGCTGCGTTTTCCACAGAGAAGCGGCTGCCGGTGGGAAAGTCGCCCAAGACGCCGCTGCTGACAAGCCAAACTCGATCGGCATCTAGTTCTTTGGCGATGTCTTGAGTTTTTTTGTTGCCGTTTGGTACGTTGACAACTGCCGCGTCTTGCCAAGCTTGCAGGGTGAGTTCCTTGAGATTGGAAGTGCCGTCGGCTTGGCGCTGCAATTCCAGGCTCAACAGTTCAAATACTTCGCTCAAGGAACAGTGTTCGCGAAAGGCTTCTCCAAATGTCGGCTGTTTTTCCAGTACGTTCAGGAAATCTTCGGCAGGTAGGACGATCGCGATCACATCTGTAGAAGCGATCGCCGTTTCGCAGGGAACCCCCCTGAGCAAGCCAGCCCAGCCCAGGATTTCCTTCGACTGCACCAAGCGCAAACTTACGTGGCGCTGCGAGCGCTGGTCAAAGCCCAGCAGCCGGGCCTGGCCTTGATAGATAATTGCCACCTGAGTCGGCATTTTTTCCCGCTCAAACAGGGGTTGCCCCGTCCGGTAGCCAAGGAGTTGGCATTTAGCCACCAAGGCTGTCAGAGCCGTCTCTGACAGTCGGTCAAAGGGAGGTGTTTGAGCTAGGAAATCCTGAATTTGGGAGAGGGAAACAGCGGAAGAAGTCATCCAATTTTTGATTTTTGATTTTTGATTTTAGATTGAATCCACAGATGAATCCAGGGGGTTTTTGTCAGGATGCTACGCTTTTTCAAGTCTCCACGGATAAATCCGGGGGCCCCTGACCCAATTACTTGATTGTCATGAAATTGAAGACACGGAGGAGAGGGGCTGTAGCGGGCCTATTTGCGATATCTGTTCGGCGAGCCAGCTTTCAAAGAGTTCGTTAATCAAGTGCAGCCGCATCGATTCATCGAGCTGGGCCGGCATGAACTTTTCTAGTCGAATAATTACCATCCATTCTGCCAGAGGACGCGGCGTCCAGAGTTGATTTGGCTGGCTGACGGACAAAAGTTTGCTGATTGCCGGGTGGGGCTGCGAGAGGGGTACTGGGCCCAACAAGCCGCCTGACTTGGACTCCGGCCCTTCGGAATAGTCGCGGGCCACTTCAGCAAAGGTTTGTTCCCCTTCGAGGATGCGAAAGTAAAGTTCGTTTGCCAGTGCTGGATTTTTGGTGCGTACCAGGGAATAGACTACGTGGTCTAGGCTGGCTTTGCGGGTTAAAAAATAATTATCTACTTTAGGTCTCCAAGTGGCTTGCTTAAATTTTTCGATCAGCAAGGGCCTAACGGCCATATCTTGAAGTTCTTCTTCCGTCATATTTTGGCCGCGCAGCCAAGCTTCTTTGGCTTCCGGGGCTGTCAGTTGGTGTTGTGCCAGAAAGTTCTCGACGGCGGATTTGCGTTCTTCGTCGCTGCAACTAAAGGATGCGATCGCTTGGTCTACTATTACACCCCGCAAGAATTGTGGCATCAACTGATACCGCTTCAGGAGCGATGGCATATCCTGAGCTTGCAGTAATTTATCGCCTATTTGAAAAAGTCCTGTCATTTTTTTATCTCCAACTGACTTGCGCTTCCCCTTTTAATTTAGCTGTGGCAGGAAAAGAGCGACAACCACTAACCCCTCGATTCCCCGATGATAGCAGACCGTCAGTGGGCTAGCGCTATTGCTGTCTATTTCTTGACGCTCTGCCTAGCGAGGGGTTCCCCACGGGTCTCACAATGGTAGCGGGATGCGAGAGTGGGAGAGTGGGAAAATTTTTACTTCTGCCATCTTCCTTCTTCCCTCAACATCCATCCGTTAAATCCCGTACACTGCTTAGTTGCTGAACTTCCTTCTTCCTTCACTCTCGGAATAGTCTTTCAAAGAGTGTTTCGAGTTGGGTCGAGCAAGCGCGACTGTCGAGATATTTGGGGTTTGCCGCCATTTTTTGCTGGATTCGATCGCGGTAGTGCCGACGCAGTTCTGGGTTGGTTCCCAGTGCTGTGCTCAGCTCTAAATAAGACTTCTCGCTGTTTGCTACCAGTTCCGGAAGTAGTAGTTCTTCGATCACTGCGGCTGATTGTCGCGATCGAGTTGTTTGCCCTTTTCTTACCACTACAGGCAACCCCGCCAACAGGGGTTCTGCTAAGGAGCAGCCACTGCTGTATGGATAGGAGTCTAAATATATATCAGCCAATTCCAGACATTTTATGCAATCGGCGCGAGATGGCAGCGCCTTAATCACAACTAAGCGCTTTTTGTCAATCCCAAATTCGGCAAAGAGCGATCGAATTTGGTTGTAAAAAGGCACCGTCGGATAGTTTTCATTGCGCGAACTAAAGGGATACAAAACTAAAATAGAATTTGGTACCGCCGCAATAATTTTTGCCCAAGTTTCTCTCAATTCTGGGATAATTGTAAAAGCTTGAGCGCCGGACATGAACACTACAGATTCGTCGGTGGCTCCCCAACTGCTGCGAGTCGGTTCAACTCTGCCCGGTGCTGATCCTACAGTATAGCTTAAACAAACTCCCGAACCTTGTAAACTAATTAATTTTTCGCGATACTCTGCTGCTGCACCTGGGGGCAATGTCAAATCTCCGGCAATGAAATAATCAATATTTCGGGCGCCGGTGGTTGCGGGGGTTGATGCACCCGTAGCTATTTGCACCCGCGCTAGTCGGTGCAGGCACAGCAGCGCGCTTGGTTGAGAATTGTCGGTAGTATTGGTGCAGATTAGCAGAATATCTAAATCGTGCGATCGCATTTCTCGGACTTGATTGGGCAAAGCTTCTGACAGTTGCACCAGTTTGTCGGCGCAATTTTCGCAATATTTCCCCAGTCGCTCGTCTTGTACCTGGAAATAGTACACGATAATTTCAAATTTGCTTCTGTCTAAATATTCAAAACTCGCAATTGCTGCACGAGTCTCGGATTCCTCACTAATTTTATCCAGCAAAAAGCCAACTCGGATTTTAGTTCTTTCAGGTTCTCTCTGAGGAAAATTCCATTCTATTTGACTGCCGATATTTTTCAAATAAAATTCCAGAATATCAGCTCGCTGACTCAATATATTGAGCAGATTGAACTCGCTCAAATACAAAGCTTGGAATCTAACATTTTTCGCAATAAAAGCCGCCAAATAACGCCAAACTTCTGAATCGGGAAAACTGGCGATATTAGCAGCGACGTAATTGATTAACTGCTGGAAATATTCAGAGTACCTTTCAACTTCCGACTTGGGTTTAAACTGATATCTTGCACCCTTCTCAATTACTTGGTTAGGAACAGGCAAGATGCCTGTTCCACAAGATAATTCATCTGTTGTGGAACGAACAGGCAAGATGCCTGTTCCACAAGATAATTCATCTTGTGTGGAACCAACAGGCAAGATGCCTGTTCCACCAGAAAATTCATCTTGTGTGGAACCAACAGGCAAGATGCCTGTTCCACCAGAAAATTCATCTTGTGTGGAACCAACAGGCAA
>NZ_JAUBTL010000081.1:12449-26588 GCF_036702475.1 Microcoleus sp. D2_18a_B4 | reverse complement strand
GTCCCGCCCGTCCAAAAAGGACGGGCGGGACGCCCATCCCACAATAACAATTAAAATTGTAAGTTATTTAATTGGCGATCCTTAGTCGTAAATTTTATTCCCGATCGCCAAACTTGCCGATCGAGTTTCATTTTTCTGTTTTCTGTTTTTTTCTACTGTGCCGAATTCCGGCGCGCAACGGCAAAAAAAACCGATCGAACCCAGCTAAATACTTAAATCATTTTATACCACCGGCCGGCCCTGTACAAATATCGGTTTTGCGTCCAACAGCCGCTGCTTTATCAGTTACGAAGCCTGTGGCGTATCGCTGACACTCGATGCTTGCGTGGCGGACTCGGCAGATCGATATCCGTAGAAATCTATCCGGTAGTCTACAATTTTGACACCCGTTTGCTCTTGGATTAGCTCGATCAAGTCGATCGGCAGTTCCACATGAACGTCCAGAATCTGAGCCGTATCAAGACAATTGACGTGAGAGTGAGAGTCGCTGACATTGCCGTACAAGCGTCCCTCCGAGCGTTCTATGCACTCAATAATCCCTGCTTTCGACAAAGCTTCTAGATTTTGATACACAGAAGTATGCCCGATCGAATGCGCTTGTTTGTTGAGGCGATCGTAAATTTCGCGAGCCGAGAGGTGTTCTTTTGCCTCCCACAAAAGTTCTAGAATAAATCGACGCTGGCGGCTCAAGCGCATTCCCATCGCCTGACAGCGGTTTAAAGCATCTTCTAATGAACTAATTGGTTTCACAGCTACCGCCTTATAAAGCCTGCTCGATTTTTTATTCTGGTACAATATTGCACGCCTACATATCCACTAATTCTAACGCAGGGTTGCCCAACAGTAGAAGGTAGAAGGCAAAAATATCGAGTGAGTGAATTTTTTCTAGTTGGTGCTCAACTCCGGCTGCCAGCACCCCCAGACAATTATCCCCCTCAGAAATATTGCTTTGATTCTATCTTCTACTGCCAAAACTCCTAGTTCGAGGATTTGATGGCGTTAACCAATAACTTGGCGATTTCCGAGAGTTGCTTTTTGTTGAAAGTTTTGAGCAAAAGCTTGACTACCGCCTTCGGTTCGGCTGGAAGTGCTACTTGCTTCGAGGCTGCTGCTGGGGCTGCTGGAACGGCTGGGGGGCTTGCCTCTGCTGGTTTTGGGCTTGCTGCCAAAAGTAGCAAATTTTTACTCGGAACGATCGTCTTGACTTTCCCCACTTGTACTAAATCGCCAGCTTCTTTGAGTTCTTTGATAATCAGCGGAGCTAAGACTTTATAAGAGTTTTTGGGATTAACGATCGCGGCTCTAGCTGTTTTTACTAAATTTTGCCAAGTCTCTATTTTACCTCCCAACTTATAGAGGCGAACGCACACAGCCGTCAACTCAGAGCGACTAGCAGCCGATTCTTTCTGCTTGAACACCTGCAACATTTCTTTGAGTAAAGTCATCACTTCAACAGCAAAATTGGGCGGCACAGCGCCCGCTGTTGGAGCGGCGGGCGCAGCAGACCCAGCAGCCACCGCCTGCACTTTGCCCGACGCCAATTTATCGAGGTGAGTTTCGAGTTGAGCAAAAACAGGCATCACCTGCTGCACAAGTTTTTCTCCCTCCTCATTCCTCAAGCCGAAAGGCCCCTCCAGTCGCCCCAGCAAGTCCTTAAGCGTATCAACTCCCTTTAAAAATAGGGATTCTGCCGTTTGGTCAACCTGCTTGACGGGCCCGTCCTTGAGCACCTTAAAACAATCTTCCAAGCGGTGAGCGGTTGTTTTAATACTATCTAAGCCAAGCATAGCCGCCCCTCCTTTCACGGAATGGGCGGCTCGAAACATCTCTTGGACGCTTTCAGGGTCTTTCATCGTGGACTTTAAATCCACTAAACCATTTTCTAGAGTATCGAGGTGCTCCTTAGCCTCCTCTATAAACAAACGCATAATTCGGTCTTGCTGATCTGACACGACAGTCCTCCTAACAATCTGTGCACCCTCCAGAAAGCACCCTCTTCGCGGGAGAAAACACGACTCCTGCCAAAAGTCGGAAGCTCCCATGCAAAACATTCTAGCCTGCCTCAGCTAGCAGACTCAAAATACGGGTGTGAGGGCAATCTTAGCTCTAAAACTGCTGCGGTGGAGATTGAGCCTAGAGTTCTGAGGGAGTATCTGGAGCGACTTCAATACCCATTCCTTGTTTCATCATCTGCTGAGTCGTAATCAAGTCGTTTAACTCCTTGACTTCGACGCCGATGTCTTGGCAAGCCTGTTTCAGTTCCCGCTCGAAGGTGTTGAGGTCGCTTCCGTAGCCGCAGAGCTTCGCGGCTGTGGCGATTCCTTGTTGGGCGTTAGCTTTGGCGCAGTCGATCAATTCAAGGCCTTTGAGGGGTTGGGAGGATGCCATAATTTCAAGCCACAATTTATCTTTTCTCACACTCTACCTAGAACGTTGAGGTCGATCGATCTATCGAAAGGCATGAAAAATTCTGCCTGTGCTGCGTGTTGCCAATTCATAGTTACTTTTTGGGATTTCCTGCCAAGATAGCAGTAGTTGGGATTTTCTAACCCTTACTGTGCCTAACCTATATTGGGTCTTGGATGCAGGTACACACTAGACTCCAATTGCAAGCATTCGCTCTCAAGACTTGAAATTATCCGCGTTGCATCTGCGGTTTCCCGATCGAAGATTTATGCAATAAGTCTACTATCTTCACCATGCAGTATGTCCGCAGCTACTACGGAAAGCGGAGCAAACTGCACGGCAGCTACTTCCAGCCGGGGGGTTGGGATTTTCCGGGCGACGAGGAACCTCACTACAAAGATTTTTTATATTTCTCCTTTGGCCTTGGCATGACTTGCCGGCGTTGCAGAGGTGCAGATTACTTCTCGTTCGACGAGGTATATCGTGCTTTTTCACTGTGTGCTATCGTTCTTTTTTAACACCGCTATTCTGGCTATGAGTGTCAATATTATTGCTGGATTGAGTTGAGAGGATTAAGTCGCAGTGGTATGATTTAGAGTATGATGCGGAAACTTTCATCCTAATAATAGTTAGGTGGTAATTGCTAAATTGAAGTAGTCCAAGCATCGGGAAGCTCACTTACATCTTCTAGTAGGAAGTTAGCGTACACGAATATTCGGACATCATCGTAGAGATCGCTAAGAACACGTTTCCGGGAACCGGATTTGTCCCACGGTTGAAGATCGGAGTCTAGCTCACAGAAACCAACCCAGGGATGCCCCTCTTGCTGTAATTCTTCAGATTTAACTATCACAGCCGCCAAAATAGCTAAATCATACGGCTTAAGGAAGAGATCATCCATTGCACCAATAGATACTTGGCGCTCCAGCATAGACTCTGAAAGCGGAAAGACGTTGAGACTAGGATGGTTCGCTAATTCATGCAGTCGTTCTGAAACTTTCGTCAGTTCATTTGCGACTAATCCATCAAATTGAGCAAATACCCGACGTGCGGCATCGGCATCCTCAGCGCTGACTCGACCTTCATCTGTTGCCCATCTCACAAATTTGCGTAAATCATCAGAGCGAGAGCGTGGGGAAAACCTTCGAGGTAGGGTTTCACGTGCTTCTGTAAGGCATATTGCAGGCACATATAACTTAAACTCACCAGCCTGAGCGCGTTGAAGCAACTGAATAGCTTGTGGACTTTGCAAGTGTGCTGGAGCAATAACATCCACTACCCAATTTGTTTCCACTAAAACTGCTTTGGGTTTCACTTTGCACTCTTACTCCATCTAGGGCCAGCAGCCCTCACTTCCCCAATTCGGAGAAGGCTCATTATTGGTTCCCCAAGTAGGTTTCTTAAATCATTTGGGAGGTTGTCCATACTACCAGTCAGTTTCAGTTTCTCAAGCCATCGCTGAACTCGTGATTCAAACTCAACACCAGGTTGTCCTTTCCATTGCTCATCTGCCTGTGGTAGCAAAGAATCTGGAAGTTTCGCTTCACCAACTACATCAATTGACTCACCATTGTACTTCTCTAAGGAGTCGCGGAGGAGAATCACACGCTCACCAGTTACGACAAGTCCAACTGAACAACCAATAGATGCCATATTGTTTTTAAGCTGTGCAATAAGTTGATCGTTGATACTGATGTCTTTGAGCTTTACCTCAACGATCATCAGATATTCCCCCTCTTGGCTTGTCACAACAATATCTGGTTGGGATGTTTTTATCATGGCATTATATCGCAGCAAATTTATTGGCGATGTAGTAAATCAACGACTAGCCTAAGCTTTGCGTAACAAAATTATAACTTGAGGGCATTCAAATTAGGTCATTTAAACGTCAAGACACGGACAATCAATTGATCTACCAAGTTGATGTTGATGGGACAGCAATTTGAATCCTGATTTTCCCACCCAAAGTCGATCGCCCTCCATCCCCCGACACTACAGCAAACGGGCGATCGCACGCCCCCCTTCTGCCAATCTCAAAATTTCCTGACATATTTATTGCTAAAACGAAGTCATTACGAGTATGATTTAGCTATAAGTAAAAAAGAGAGCCGCCATGAGGATCGAAGAAATACCCCTCAACCAGATTCGCCGCCCCCTGCCGCGAGTCAACGACCAAACCAAAGTCGCCGCCCTCATGGAATCCATCCGCGAGGTAGGTTTAAACGAACCCATCGATGTGCTAGAAGTAGATGGACAGTATTACGGATTTTCGGGTTGCCACCGCTACGAAGCTTGCCAGCGTCTCGGTTTAGAAACTATCCGCTGTAAAGTACGCCGAGCTCCCCGTGCGGTGTTGCAGATGCACCTAGCCTGAGCCTCTCAACAGAAATTCACCACAGGCAAAGATATTCGATCGACCATCACTAATAACAAGCTAAAAACCTATGACTACCAACAACCACAAACAACATCTTTACCCGACTCGCATCGATATGTCAGCCGCCACCCGCTCTCAAGTAGTCGGGCTGCTCAACGCCACGCTAGCAACGACTCTGGACTTAAAAACTCAAGTCAAGCAAGCTCACTGGAACGTTAAAGGCATGGACTTCTACCAGTTGCACTTGCTATTTGACGAAATGGCAACAGAACTCGAAGAATACATCGATTTGGTTGCCGAACGGGTCACAGCTTTGGGCGGTTTGGCTGTAGGAACAGCCCGCACAGCCGCCGCAGATTCCATCCTGCCAGAGTTTCCTTTCGACATTTTAGACGGGAAAGAATATGTGACGGCTTTGGCCGATCGCTACGCGCCCTACGCCCAACACCTGCGAGTCGCCATCGGCAAAGCAGACGAACTCGGCGACGCCGATACAGCGGATCTGTACACGGAAATTTCGCGGACAATTGACCGAGAAAATGGGATGCAAGCCCCGTCCTTTTAGGACGGCTTTATGCTATAGTTTAATTGGTTGAAATCCCCACCTAAGATTGCAGCGATATATACTCATCTTGAGTTGAAACCGGGACTGATCCAGTAATAGGGAAAGACCCAAGGGCAATGGTTAAAATCCAACCTGGAAGCAAAACAAAGTATTGTTAATGTTTTTTAAACAAAACGATACATATAGTCGGGATAGGGCATTGCCACGACTTAAAATGAACATGGAGGCGCTCGTAAGACTACTTCGGTAGCATTGGTCGATGAAGTGTTAAGAATCCTCTCGCCTTTAGGCAGGGGAGTATGTCAAAAGCGTTTGTGGTTCCTAGAAGCGCATTTGCAAGGTTCTGCGACAACTGCAACAGCCGCCCCCGAAAAAGTTGCCGTCAAATAGCCACAAAAACAGTTGTGGGGTGGGCGCGGGAGTCCGCCCCACAGATGTATTTCCGTGAACAAACCTGACGGTCAACTGAGTACAGTTAGACGGCAGGCTTCTTTTTCCTTTTTTTTCTCATGCTTTTTATAGTGAGGTAGTTCCACCCCCACTTGCTAATATAGTATCAGAGTATTTCCCGAGCATGAAGGGGTATAAAAGAATAATTGTCGGTTTCGGTACCGAAACCCGACGAGCCTTTCATCCCAAGGAGTAATTCCCAACGGGGTACGGGGCGGAGCGCTCTGATTAATCCCCTCTAAATATACGCCCGGGACTTCCCGGCTAATAGTTAATTTGGATGAGTTTTTCGTGACTGCCAATATTCCAGATTATGCTCTTCAACTGCAACGCCTGATGGAACAGGCGGGGCTTTCGAGCGATCGAGAACTCAGCCAAAAAGCGGGAGTTTCCGAGATCCAGCTAAGTCGCCTGCGTCGCGGTTTAGCTTTGCAAACCCGAGCCGATATCCTGCTCAAAATTAGTCAAGCTTTGCAAATTTCCTTAACCGAACTGCTCGCAACCTTGGCGCCAAACTATGTAGAGTTAGAAAAGGCACCACCGACAGCCCTAGAACAAGAATATCAGCGCCTGCAAGCTTCGATCGAACAGCAGCGAGAATCTTTGATGCAGGAATTCCAGCTATCTAGCGTGCAAATTTTAGAATCTTGGATGTTGCAGTGGCCGACTGCTGCGAGCAAAGCTCAGGAAAATCACAACTTGCGGGCTCAGAAACTACTGCCCTTGCTGCGGCCAGTCGAACAGTTATTAGAGCATTGGGGAGTGGAGTCGATCGCCCCAGTCGGAGTCCAGATTCCCTACAACCCCCAAGAGCATCAGCTCATGGAAGGAACAGCCGAGCCCGGAGAACCCGTCAAAGTCCGCTACACAGGCTACAGACAAGGCGAAAAACTGCTCTACCGCGCCAAAGTTAGCCCAGTTTGATTAATACCAGAAGGCATTCGGCAGAACAAAGATTGTCCCTATCTCAAAATTCACTCCCGGCGAAGCGCTGCGACTGCGATCGGCGTTACGATCCGCGACGAGCACCATCTTTTGCACTCAAAACTATTCTCCCGCTCTCAGGCTGTGGCGCTTTCCCCCTCTCTTATATCGTTTCCGGTTGCATCGGAATCATAAAATCGAGTCAACAGTTAATACTCAACCATTGAGTTTTTCCACCCCTCCTTCTACAGTCAACAGTCTACAGTCTACAATCACGGACGATGCAAGCGGAATTGATATTATTTGGATCGGAGTCCATCTCGCAGCTATACTAGCCTAGTCTGGCTAGAAATTCTGACATTCCCACCGCAAAATATGAGTCCTGTAGTTAAAATTATTCAGCCCTCTGGCATTTTAGACGGCACCAAGGCAAGTCAATTCCGCCAAGAGATTAGCGACCTAGTGGAAGCGGGAGCCGATGTGGTATTGATAGACTTCACTGATGTGACATTTATGGATAGTTCTGGTTTGGGCGCTTTAGTCTTGGCACTCAAAACAGTCCGGGCCGCTGGGAGTCAATTAGTTGTCTGTTCTATCAACGAGCAAATCCGCATCTTATTTGAACTCACCAGCATGGATCGAGTTTTCGAGATATTTCAAACCCGCGATGCTTTTAATAGCAAAATTCTCTCAACTAACTAAATCTTTGGGCTGCTGCCTTCTTGCTATTGGGTCGCAGATGCGCTGCAAGAAGTCAGCTAGCCAAAGTTTACCTTGAGTAAAGACCAATCATCATCAAAAACTGCTTTAGCGTTCAACTTTTGAATGTAGTTCAAAACCAGCTCTAACTGGTCGGCACTTGCACCGTTGTAAGCTGCTAACAGGTCGATGAAAGGGTCAAGCCCCCAGATATTGCCGTCAGGTTGGTGGATCTCGTATACCCCGTCGCTAAAGATGTACAGAGTGCTCAAATCCTCGACATCGCAGCAATTATCGACATAGGGGGCGTCGGGGAACATCCCGACCGGCATTCCGGGGGTTTTTAATCGCTGGATTTTAGCGGTGCTCGCAGGGGACTGGGAAATTAACACTGCCGGTGGATGGCCGGCGCTGGCATAAACTAGCTGGCGAGAAATGCGGTTGTAAACGCCGTACCAGATGGTGAAATATTTGTCATTTTGGTAGCTCATCTGGAAGGTGGTGTTCAGGGCGCGCAAAACGTCGCTGGGTTTGTAGTAGTCTATGTTGGGGAGCGTGCGCGATCGCAACAAATTCAGCACGGCCACCGAAGGCAGCGCCGCCCGCAAACCGTGACCGGCTACGTCTAGCAAGTAAATCGCCAAATAATCGGCATCTAGCCAGTTGTAGTCGAAGCAATCTCCCCCCAACTGCCGGGAGGGAATGAATTTTGCTTCGATGCTGAAAGGTTCCGTCATCGGATCTGGCAACAAGGATTGCACGTACTCGGCGGCCTCGGCTAACTCTGCTTCCAGATTTTGCTTGGCTATTTTCAAATCTCGGCTGAGTTGGTGCAGCCTCAATCCCGCGCGTACTCTTGCCTGTAACTCGTTGAGTTCGATCGGCTTGGAGATAAAATCGTCGGCACCGGCGTCGAGGCCTTTGACTCGATCGGCGATCGAACCCAAAGAAGTCAACAAAAAGAATTGTGTAGTTGACAGATCCGGATCTGCCTTAACTCGACGGCAGACATCGATGCCGGTCAAGCGCGGCATGATCCAATCGCAAATTATCAGGGCCGGACGCAATTTTTGCGCCTGGGCTACACCGTCTTCGCCATTGCTTGCTACTGTTACTTCGTAACCCTGTTTTTTCAGGGTTCTTCTCAGCAGTTCTTGAACAGCCGTATCATCGTCAATAACCAGAATTTGAAACATGGGCACTTAGGTACTACAAGTTTTTCAAGGTCTGGGGGTCATTTAAAATATATCCTGTCAGCGCCCTTGTCTGAGATTGAGTATAGTTGATTGACATCGCTTTCGAGGTAATTCTTTTGATGGCGGGTCGTTGAGTTCAATTTACGTTAAAATTTGATGGAAATTTGGCGCGATCGAACTTCACTCAGTTTATACTCAGAATATAAATTTTTATAGACTTTTATTTGCTACAGCCGCTGGTTGACATGAAAATGCTATTTATGGTATAGTGGCTAACCGATTAGTGGATTAGACATTGATCCACGGCCCACCAAAGCTAGTATCCTCAAACTACCATTCAATTTTGCCGCCGTTATACTTTGTCTCGTTGTATTTTATCTGGTTGTATTTTGTCTCGTTGTATTTTGCCCACGGGCCGATGAAGAACTTCTGTGGTGAGCGTGATTGAATTAAAGGGTTCCCAAAAGTTGCCGATGCTAAAAAAAGCGGATCTTCAAGTCAATACAGGTCTGAATGGATTAAGCTGGGTTTTGTCGTGGTTTGCACAATTGTACGACTCGCGAATTCCTACAAGTGTGTGGATAAGGTGTCAGTTGGCTTTGGCTGAGGGCTTTACGAATGCGGTGCGTCACGCCCACAAGGGCAAACCAGCGGATTTGCCTGTTGACATTCAGGTGGCTGTGTTCGCTGAATCTTTAGAGATTAAAATTTGGGACTGGGGCGATCCGTTTGATTTAGAGAAAAAAATCAAAGATATTTCGGAAAAAGTCGATATTCACTCTCCGGGCGGGCGGGGTCTAAAATTAATCAAAGACATCGCAGACAGTATTAGTTACGAGAGAATGGCTGATGGCCGGAACTGTTTGTCGATGGTCAAAAATTATTCGCCCTGTATCGACTCTCGAAAATAGCCACGGCATGCCGATGGCCCTACATATTTTTAGCGGGTAAGCGTTGAGGGTAGCCCCTCAACCCTTCCCTCAGAACTCTGGGTGACTGATACTTTTAATTCAGACAATCGCCGACAATCGGCGAAAATCTGAATATAGCACACTCATCAGATACGTCTGAGAGTATGGTGGTATCCCACAAAGCTTTAAGAAAAATTCCTAAAGCGCCATTGAAATCGCGAGGTATTTCATAACCGCAGTTGGGACATCTAAAAGTTTTAGAGCCACCTAACTTCTTATGAACATGACCGCATTTTGTACAAGTTTTGGAAGTATATTCTTCCGTCACTCTAACCAATCTCGAACCGTAACGATTACAGAGATGTTCTAAGGTTTGCGAGAACTGATAAAATGCCCAAGTCATCATCGCCCTCGCCGACTTGGAATTAAGTTTGCGACTACCTCTTGCCACCATTTGAGAAGTTTCAAAAGTAGGTAGGTAAATAACATCGTAATTCCGTGCTAAATAGCTCGCTACCTGCTTGTGAATTTCCGACCGCAGGTTTTTGATTTTAGTTCTAACTTTCTCCATTGCTTGTTTTAGCCGATAACGCAATCGAGAAAACTGACCGCCCTTTGAGCATCCAAATTTTGACTGCATCTTATCCCAATGCTGGCACAATCGCGCAATCTTCCCAAAGTCATGCTTTCCAAATTCAGTAAAAGAATTGCCATCAAATCCAGTCAGGAAACAGCGCAGTCCGGGGTCGAGTGCGATGGTCTTGCCGCCATTTTTGGGTTCTGGAACGTCCATCTCTCTAGGCATATTTACGAACCAGCGTCCCTTATTGTAGGTGACTTCTACTGCCTTGTCATAGTTGATTAAGCAGGAATCCTGCCCAGTCCAGAGAGGTTTTTCTAGACCTTTGCTAGCATTGAGCATTAGATGACCGTTCTTATAGTCACCCGGAGCGAACTGAATAGTCTGTTTTTGGGCTCGAATTGACCTGAATCGAGCTAATTTCAATCCGACTAAAGGATTGGGTTTTGCCTTTTTTCCTTTACCTAACTGAGCTGGCTGTTTGTCGGTTTTCTTCCAAGCTGTATAAGCCTCGAAAAGGGCGTTGTCCAAACTATGTGCTATTCCCAATTTTTTGCACCATTCCGGGATTATCTCGCAACAAGCGAGTTTTACAAAAACTCCGAAAAGCTTGCTTACCGGAAGTTTTTGAGACTGGCTGATTAGTCTTTTTGTCTACAGTGTAGTAGGTGAACTTTCCTTGATGCTGATTCAGGTAAGCGATTGCATTGTTATACACTTTGCGATTGGCGTGAATTCTCAACATCCAGACTTTCTTCGTCTCCCCCTTGGGATAGACTCGGTACGTCAGAGTCTTCAATGATTTGCTTTTTGTACTTTCTGAGTCCGTAAACTCGGCAACTGAAGACGTGGATGATGGCGAGTATGTCTTCAACCATTTCTCTTTCTGGACTAAGTGAACTATTGTTGAGAACCAGAATCTTACACCCGCCCCGCTCTGCGAACCATGAGATAACATCGAACCCGAACCGACACAATCTATCTTTTGAGGCAACGACAACCATTCCGATGTCGCCCGTGTAAATGTGTTCCAGTAGGGCAATAAGACCTTTTCTTTTGAAGTTAAGACCGCTCCCAATGTCTTGGATAATTTCGCATCCGGGGTAGCGAGACAGAAGAAAGTCAGCCTGTCGGAGAAGGTCGGCTTTTTGACTTCGACTGCTAACTCTGGCGTAGAGGATGGTTGGTTTAGTAGATGGAATATTGACAACTGAGTCACAGTCGTAGCGTCGCTGTCCTGACGGCGTTCGGTATGCTTTGATTTTCCCTTCTTTTTCCCACCTTTCAAGGGTTTTTGAACATACTCCAAGTCGTTGAATAGCGATTCTTGGTGGTACATATGTGGACATATTGGGTTTTTTGAGTGAATTATCTCAGTCTACATCAATTGTCTGCCTTATGGCGGGAAATGTCTAAGAAAAACTCGTCCTGGAGATTACTCTTACAGCACTTCCGGATGTTATGAGGTACAGTAGCAGCAATTAGTAAACCAGTTTTTAAGATGTTTCGGATTAATTAAGTCAAGAGCCACAGCAATTATGGTGTCAACCATTTTAGTGGTGGTTGGTGAAAACTGGATCAATAAAGATTTGAGTTGCGACCACCATAATTCAATTGGATTAAAATCAGGAGAGTATGGGGACAAACACAAGATAGAAGCACCCACCGCTTCAATCTACGGGCTTAATTGAATCTACTTTATGCGCTGGTAAGTTATCAATTCACGTCTACTGCTCCCGACCACAATTGTGGCACTAAGCATTTGTCGATAAACACCTCAAATGCTTGACTATCCATCGAGTTGTCTATGGTCATTAATGCCACTACTCGCGGGAAACTAATTGCACCAATTACTGTGACTTTCTTGCCTCGATAAAAAGGTTTGACCGCATAGGCTAGGAGTGCCTCGTTGGAAGCATGAGTTCTGGTTAAACAAGCGTAATACTCCAGTCTCATCTAAAAAGACTAGATTTTTTGGCTCGATATGCTTGACTTTTTCCCAATACTCTAACCTTAATTTCATGACTCTTTCAGTGCCTGCTTGGCTACTTTTCACTGTTTTTTTTACGATTTAATCCCAACTTTTGTAAGGCGTTACACATGGCTGTTCTACCCACCCAATTTCCCGTCCTCTGGGCAAATAACTCACACAATTCTAGTAAGGTTGCATCGGGATGTGCTGCCACTATTTCTCTCAAAGAAGCTGTGGAATTATTCAAATGACTGTATCTCGGTTTCCCCCAGGGTTTCGGCTGTAAATTCCCCTCTATTTTTTGTTGCTTGACCAGTTTTTTAACTAAGCTTTTACGGACGGAAAATATCGCTGCTGTTTTTCAGATCGACAGCTTCTGATATTGATGGGCTGCTACTATTTTTGGAAAGCAAATCTACTGAATATGCTTTCATTGGTGTATTTTTTTTATCTATTCTTATTGTACCTCATAACACCCGGAAGTGCTGTATAACAAATCACTAATCACTAATCACCAAGGACTGCCAATCATCACAAAAGCCGACCAATAATAAGGATGCGACAACTTTAAATCCGCAAACCCTTGCAGCGAAGTCGGCAACTCCACCCCCTCACCCCGACTCGAACCCCGCAATCGGCCACCCTCCAAACGCACATCTCCCCGCAACATCGCAATTTGCGCTTGTCGCAGCGCCGCCCCCTTAATTCGCGCCGTCTTCAACTGCTGGTAAAACTCACTCATCAATCCCAAAGTACCCTCATCACTCACGTACCACAAACTCCCCAAAGCCGTTTGCACCCCCGCTTGCAGCGCCAAACCCCCAAAACCCAACTCCGCCTGTGCATCTCCCACCGCAGTCCGACAAGCACTTAAAACTAACATATTCACCTGCGGATCATTCAATCTCAAATCCCGCAATTGATCCAGTCGCAGCCGACTATTCCACAACTGAATAAAAGAATTATTCGGTGCTCCAGGTCGAAATTCGCCGTGAGTAGCTAAGTGAATAACCCCAAAAGGTCGGCTTTGATGCTGTCGCTTCAAATTCTCCAAAGTGAAATCCTCATTCAGAAAACTAACTCCCGGCCACTCTCTGGAAATAGCAGCTATTTCAGCAGGAACCGCAGGCAAAGGATTCAACTCGGAAAATTCCGAGGCACCCATTGCTAAAACTTGAGAATTTCTGAGATCGACGTAGCGAGTATCTGTTAAATTAATGCTGGGCATCAGACTGAGATTGTACTTTTCCACCAAAAATTGCTGTCCGTCGTGCAAAGCAGCAAAGGGCATACCTCTCAAACCTCGATCGACAACAAAGGAAATAGTATCCGTTTCGCAGCTTTTCAAACTGTCCTCTAAAGGCGCAATCATCCACTTATAAAGCTGTTGGGAAGATGGTAGATAACTCGTAGTAGCCCGCACCCCCGGTTTGGTAATCTCACCCCTGAACTCATTTACAACTTTCAGCAGTTCTTGCCGGTTCGCTGACGGCACACTTTTGTGAACCACTTCCCCGCAAGAAGTTATCAGCATTAAATTTAATTCTTCTGGCTGCGAGAACAGATAAATTAAGCTGGGTTTCGTGCCGGTTTGTGCGCCCACGGATGCTAAATTTTTTTGAATTTCCTGTGGGGAGACCAACTCGTCGCTGATGTTGATGCCTAAATATTCCCCGAATTCTTGGCTGAAAGATTTGTCCAGCAGAGACAAAGCTTCCGATATTTTGCCGGTTTCCAAATTCCTGCCGATGTCGCCGCGAAATGCTGACTGAATAACTGAATCTCTGATATTTGAATTGATGAAATTTCTCAGTCCTCTGGGAGATTGCATTCTTTCGGGCGGCATCCTTTCTCCGGGTTTTCCTATATCTCGCGATATTCTGTTTTGGTTCTGCCGCTGTTCGCGACTAAAGGGTTGGTTTGGTTCTCGAAAAAGCGATCGCCCTCTATCAAATCGCGATCTATCCCTTGGTAATATTGGCGGATTATTGGGATTATTGGGATTATTGGGATTATTGGGATTATTGGGATTATTGGGATTATTGGGATTATTGGGATT
>NZ_JAUBTL010000081.1:0-12349 GCF_036702475.1 Microcoleus sp. D2_18a_B4 | reverse complement strand
GGATTATTGGGATTATTGGGATTATTGGGATTATTGGGATTATTGGGATTATTGGGATTATTGGGATTATTGGGATTGTTGGGATTATTGGGATTATTGGGATTATTGGGATTATTGGGATTGTCGGGATTATCGGGATTGTCGGGATTAGTTGGTTGGTTGGTAGTGACGATCGCACTATTGCCTTGAGTGTAAGAATTGATAAAAGATTGTCCCTGAGTAATCGTACCCACAGCATTGCTGGCGATCGCCCCAGCAGTACCGTTAGTCGTCGCATCTCCCACCGCAAAAGGTATCGGCGGATTGACATCGCCGCCGCCGTGGCGGATCGTAACTGTACCCGCTTGAGTGTCGCCAAGAGTCGAGACGCTAACAGGAGTGCCGTTTTGGTCAAAAGTACCCGTCACTCGAACTAAACCCGGAGTTGCGATCTCAACATTACCGCCTGGAGCATTTATGGATGCAACACTGATATCATTTTGAGCGTTAAGATTTACTGTAGAAGTGCGATCGACCCTAACAACAGGATTAACATTTATTCGTCCAATTCTGATTTCCCTTCCCGCTAAAATTCCCACACTTTCAACAGCACTTATATTACCACTGCTGACAGTTCCCCTGCTGCTAGTGACATCAACTGCAACTCCCCGCAAATCCCGTGAAGTCACATCGAGGGGCGCTCTTAAATTGACATTTCCTGTTGTGGCGTCGGTATTGCCAATATCAATACTTCCCGTATTGCTAGTTACATTAACTCCAACTCCCCGCAAATCTCCTGAATTTACATTGCCAGAAGTTGTCAAACTGACATTTCCTGTTGTGGCCTCGGTATTGCCAATATTAATCCTTCCCGTATTGCTAGTTACATTAACTCCAACTCCCCGTAAATCTCCTGAATTCACATCCAGCGGCGCTGTTAAAGTGACAGTATTTGCTGTGGCAGTAGCGCGGCCAATATCAATAATTCCAGAACTGCTATTTACATTAATTTTTGTTCCCAGCAAATCCCCTGAATTTACATTTCCCGAACCTATTATATTAATATTCCCAATAGATGTAGTATTACCGATCGCTATAGTTCCCCGATCGCTATTGATATCGACTGAACCCCCCAGCAAACTCCCTGCATTTAAGTTGCTGGTTGCTCTCAAAGCAATCGTAGCCGCCGGAGCATTGATGGAATCAACGCTAATATTAGTTAGGGCGTCCAGATTGACTGTAGGGATAATGGGATTAACTGGGTTTGTGGCAACAGGATTAACAGTTATTGCCCCAGCGTTGATTTCCTGTCCCGCTACAATTCTGACATCTCCAGAAGTAGCGATCGCCCCCGTGTTAACATTCCCATTGCTGCTGCTAGCATTGACAGTCGCAGCGGTGAGATTGCCTACCCTTAAGTCCCTAGAAGCTGTCAAACTGATATTTTCAGTTGCTGTAATATTGACTGGTGTAGTATTGGGGACTATAATATTCGGATCGCTCAAAACTCCCAAGGCCCCGGAGTTACTGGTAATATCAACATTAGATCCCTGCAAAGTCCCAAAATTCACATTGCCAAAAGCTCTGAGTTCGATCGCCCCGGAAGTCCCAGTATCGATCGACCCTGTTACTATATTGCCTCGAACAGTATTCAGACTAATACTGCCGTTGATATCAGCACGAGAAATGTCACTTGTCAATATAATATTGTCATTAGCTTGAATATTAATTGTCGAACTAGACGTTAATCTGCCCCCAACTAGCACTGCCCCTTCTCTGCTTTCGAGACTAATTTGACCGCCATTAATATCTCTAGTTGCGATAGTTCCCGGCGCTGACAAAATCACCGGCCCGCCGGCCGAAATATTTTCAACAGAAATCAAATTATTCGATAAAATAGACCCAGGAGTAAATATTGCATCGTCACCTAAAGGATTAGGTTGTTCATTATCACCCGGAGTATCCGTAGGAGAATTAGGAACATTAGGAGAATTTGCCAGATTTGCCACTCCCGCCCGCAGAATTAAGGCCGGACTGCTGGTTAAAATAGCAATATCTGGATCGCCACTCACATTTTCCCTACCCAACGCAATATCGGGGCCGGTAATTGTAATTTCCTCGGCAACAATGCTCCCCCTCGCCTCGACTTTCAGCGAAACTCCGGTATAATCTCCAAAGAAAACATCTCCTTCCGAACTGATAATCGGGTCAAATAAACTGACAAAGTTTCCTGGCATTCCCGACAAATTGCGAATCGAAAAATTGCCACCCGAAACAAAGTGAGCATCCCCCGAAATAACGCCGTTGCTAACCAAACTCAAATTGCCGCCGCTTTGGAATTGCGGGGGAAGAGATAAACCGCCGATCGCATTTTGAGTGAGAATATCAATAGTGCGATCGCCCTGAATGTATAAATTCCCCCCAGCCTGCGCCAAAAAAGGATTCTGGGCGCTGTCCCTGACCCGCACCGCATCCCCACCCAGCAAACTCAAATCCCCCGTAGTTTGCAGCCTAGCGCCCGCTAACGTGAGATTTTCCGCAGCCCATAAATTCGCACTTCCCGCACTCAACTGCGGCAGCCCAGACACATTAGCAGAAATCGCCACATCCCCAGAATTCACCTGCAAACCAGAACCCACAAGCCGCACAGAACCGTCATCCGCAACCGCAACACCCGCCGCCTGATTTTGCCCAGTACCTGTCAGCAACTGCGGCAAAGAAACAGGATTCAAAGTCTGTTGAGAATTACCCAAATTTCCGCCCGTTGCTATTTCCAAACTCAACAAATGCCCCGGTTGACTAATGCGGAGAACATTATCTCCCGGAACAGCAGCAACAGTAATTTGCCCGCCCGCAGCCGACAACTGCCCGGTACTAACAACCGTACCGCCAAGCAAAGCCAAATTTTGCCCCGGAGTCACCGCTAAATTGCCAGCATTAACAATACTTCCCGGTACACCCGCACTAAAATAAAAACCATTTGGCGTACCAACCAACGCGCTAAAATTATTTGTACCTGCAGCATTAAACCAATTTGAACCAAAACCGACACCAGTAGCAGTAGTTGCAGTGAAAGCCGCCGGCACATTCAAACTCGCGTTCGGGCCAAACACAATCCCCGCAGGATTAATTAGAAAAAGATTAGAATTGCCGCCCGTGACAGTAATTAAACCGTTAATTAGCGAAGCGTCCCCGCCAGCAATTCGAGCTAATATATTCTGAATAGCCGGATTAGTCAGAAAATTAGCAATTTGACCTTGATTCAAGCCGAACTGCCCAAAACTGTGAAAAAGATTCGCGCCGTCTCCCGACAAACTGCCGCCGTTGATATCATAACGGTTGCCGATCGGGGTGACAACAGTACCCGTACCGTCAGCAGCAGGCACTATGGGCTGTGCTTGCGCGAAAGTATTAAAAATTAACAAAGAAAATGGACAAATAAATAGCGCAACCTTTTTAATCTTTAAGTTGGCATTTTTCATAAAAAAATTCGGTAAGTGGGAAACGAGCGTGTATTTAGACTACTCGTGGGAAACGACGTGGCGGTTTCAACCGCCTTGAATCTTTTTTCATCGAAACCTCCGGGATACCGTGGGTTCCTTACTACCGCCTTGGGATTGATTGCTCGGTGTACTTTTGTAATGTACTTTCAATGGGACAATTGCCATCTCAAGTTCTCAACCCGCGAGCGCATAGTGTTTTGCTCAAATGAGCCTCCCTTGCGGGGTAATGTGCGCTTCGACCTGGTTATAAAGGCTTGTTAGACCTGCAACACTGTTTTAGTGACTTTAAAACTGTTTAATTGCAGATGACAGAGCCCAAAACTAGCGTCGCATTTTCCGGTGTCGTGACCTAAATAACGTCTCCTCATCAGAGGGGTCTGGTCAGAACAGCTTGCAATTTCTTACAAGCTCAGTGACTTCAGTCCTGAGTTCCTGACAGCAGCAAGTAAAACTATCTCCATTGCCTGAATTATCGCACTTGCAAACAACTTACCTCTAAATTACACATTAATTCGCTCATGACAACTCCCAAAATCAAAAGCTTGTACACAGACGGCGCTTGTTCCGGCAACCCAGGCCCCGGCGGCTGGGGTGCAGTAGTTTGTTTCGCCGACGGCAACTGTCACGAACTTGGAGGTGCAGACCCCCAAACCACTAACAACCGCATGGAAATGCAAGCTGCCGTCGCTGCGCTGGAATTTTTTGCCAATTCCGGTCAAACCGAACCTGTCACCGTTTACACCGACAGCGAATATGTTAAAAACGGCATCACTAAATGGATTCAAGGCTGGAAAAATAAAGGCTGGAAAACCTCAACGGGCAAAGATGTTGTCAACCAAGACCTCTGGCATCTGCTAGACAAGCTGAATTCCCGGCAAATCAAGTGGGAACACGTCCGCGGCCACTCCGGCGACTTCTACAACGACAGATGCGATGAAATCGCCCGCAGCTTCTCCCACAATCTCACTCCCGAACTGCAACAGCAGAAACCAACGGGAGACGAGGCCGGGGCGGGCACGGGGACACCGCCCCTACACCTTGACAACGCAATTGTTTCGGAAGAAACGGACGTAACTGGTAACAAACAGCAGAAACCAACGGGAGACGAGGCCGGGGCGGGCACGGGGGCACCGCCCCTACGCTTTGACAACGCAATTGTTTCGGAAGAAACGGACGCAACTGGTAACAAAACGATAGAATCCTATGTCATAACTTCTGACCTTCCGATCTCCAACTCTACCATGATGGATTCAACTGCCGATACCCTGGAGAACTTGCCCCGTGAGGTGAGGGTTCAGGACCTCCGCAATCTGATCGAAACGTTGCACATCGCCGACGAGGTTGCTACGAAAGGCTACTTGATTACCAGTTCTGAACTGGCTGATTTGATGGATGTAAATGCCAGCGCTGTCACCAGTCGTGGAGACAACTGGGTTTGGCGAAATTGGGTAGTTTCGCGGGTGCGGCGCGAAGGCAACCAAATTCTCTGGCAATTAGAGAGAATCGACCACGTTAGTACAACTGATTAGTGGTTAGTCATGAGTTATTGGTTGATTAATAACTGATGACTAATGACTGTCTCAAAGCAAGATTTGGCAAAATTCCGTAGGGACACAACATTAGTTGTGTCCTTTTAGTCATCAGTTGAGTAAACAGATTAGTTAACATCAGTCCCAGTTAAAAGAAAGAATCCAACTATCTGTAAGCCCCTGCTCACAACCCTCATAAAATCAGTGATTTCCCATCGAAAATCGAAAATCGAAAATCGAAAATAGCATGAGTATCAGCTTGCGAACAGTCACTGCTACCAGATATGTCACTCCTTTGCGCGAGGGCGGGTCGCTACCCGCGATCGTCGAAGCAGATGATGATGGTATGTACGTGCTCAAATTTCGCGGTGCGGGCCAGGGAGCCAAATCTCTGATCGCCGAGCTAGTGGCGGGAGAGATTGCTCGCGCCTCCGGACTCCCTGTCCCCGAACTCGTCTTTGTTGAACTCGATCCCGAACTGGCTCGCACTGAGCCTGATCCGGAAATTCAAGATTTGATCCGAGCAAGTGCAGGCCTCAACCTCGCCCTCGACTATCTCCCCGGTTCCATCACATTTGACCCGATAGCGGGGAAGTCTGAGGCGGATTTGGCCTCAGAAATCGTCTGGTTCGATGCTTTTGTGACTAACATCGATCGCACGCCGCGCAATGCAAATATGCTGGTATGGCACCGCCGGCTTTGGCTGATCGATCACGGTGCAGCCCTCTACTTCCACCACACCTGGAAAGATTATCTCTCGCGCAGCCGCGATCGTTTTCCCCCAATCAAAGACCACGTTCTGCTGCGTTTTGCCAGCACGCTGGAAGCGGCAAATTTAAAGATGACTCAAACGCTAACGCCGGACATCATTCGCAACATTGTTAAACTAATTCCTGATGCTTGGCTGGTGGGAGATTCTCCTTTCAGCGATAGCAACGAACATCGAAATGCTTATATCGAGTACCTGCTAAATCGGCTAGAATCACCACATATTTTTTTGGAGGAAGCGATTAGTGCCCGATCGATTTCTTTATGATTATGCCATTATCCGCGTCGTTCCCAAAGTCGAGCGCGAGGAGTTTATCAACGTGGGGGCGATCGTTTCCTGCGGTACGAAAAAATTCCTCGAAGCCCGTATCGAAATTGATGAACAGCGCTTGATGGCGATCGACTCAACGTTGGATCTGGAAATGATTCGCAATCACCTAGCAGTCATTCCCATCATTTGTGCAGGCGGCTCCGAATCTGGCGCGATCGGTCAACTTCCCCACAGAGAGCGCTTTCACTGGCTCGTAGCACCCCGCAGCACGATCGTTCAGACATCGCGCGTACACACTGGTTTTTGCCAGAATCTACCGGGTGCGATCGAACACTTGCTCGATACAATGGTGCGATCGTCTTGCCGAAAACCATCTGTAAAGGCTCGGTTGCTAGCGGCTGGAATTGATACTCAGGAGATGCGATCGCACTCTAGTTAGTGTCAGCTTGTCGGTTATATCTCACATCTTGCACCATTCTCGCTTAACAGGCAAGATGCCTGTTCCACAAGAAAATTCACTCTTTGTGGAACAGGCATCTTGCCTGTTCCTAAAAAGCTTATTGAGAATGGTGCAATATCTCAGTTAGATGCTACTTTGAGCTTGGTAGGCGATCTATCCATTTCGGAAAACAGTCCGAATAGAAGCATCCTCAAGCTGTTTTAGCTAAAAATGAGAACGCCACAACAAGAGTCTTGACTGATAACTTTTCTAAAGTGTTAGCAGCAGTTTCGCAAGGTAGAAAGATGATGCAAATTGAACAGACAAATATGACTTTCCCTCTCTGGGGTTTAGCAATTTTCATTTTGTGGACGATCGCGGTTGTTATCATGCTGCTAACAGTCAGGATTCGGCATCTATCTGCGGGCGGATCTGTAAAAGATTTCGGCACACAAAACGACGACAGCTTGCTTTGGCGACTCTTTCGAGTACAATCCAACTTGATAGAAAACCTGCCTTTGTATTTGGGAGTTGTTTTTCTTCTAACAGTTAGGGGTGTTTCAGGAACAGCAGTAGATTTGCTGATTGTTGTGTACATTCTATTTCGGCTTGTACATTCAGTGATTCACATCGCTGGCCTCGATCCAAAGTTTCGGTTGTTCAGCTTAGTAATTCAGTTAAGCTGCTTGGTCGCCTTAACTATTATGGCAGTTTTATAGTTGATAAATTACGCGGCACATATATAGTAGGATGCGTCATGGGCAAACCTTAATTGTTTCTTACACAGCGTAAGTCAGGTGTACCTTACAAGTCGATCGCGCCTGTGACATTACTGCCTGTGATTTGGGTAATTTATCGAAGTTTATGAACCGAATATCTCGTGCGATCGCTGTTATTTTAATGGTATTAGGCTGCATTATTTCTGTTTTAGTTCAGCCACCGCAATCAGCCTTAACCGTGCCACATCCAGTGCAAGAATCTCCACAGCGCGGAGGAAATTTGGCTCAGACAATGAATTTTGGACGGCACTTTCAAGAACTAGGAGTTGAAGGCTCGATCGCGATTTACGATTTGAATAGCGATCGGCTTTATCAACACAACCCGCAGCGTAACGCCACAGCTTTTTTACCTGCATCTACATTTAAGATTCTCAACTCTCTGATTTCCTTAGAAACAGGGGTAATTTCAGATGAGCTTGCCGTTCTAACTTGGGATGGAACTCAAAGGCAAATTCCCGCATGGAATCGAGACTTGAATATGAGACAAGCCATGAAACTTTCCGCCGTTTGGTTTTACCAAGTTCTCGCCCGCCGAGTCGGACACGAGCAAATGCAAAAATGGGTAGCTAAAGTCGGTTATGGCAACCAAAAAATCGGTAACAAAGACGATATTGACAAATTCTGGTTAGAGGGAGAACTGCGAATCACACCCAACGAGCAAATTCAGTTTCTCCGGCGTCTATACAAAAATGACTTACCCTTTTCTGAGCGCTCGCTGTCTCTGGTTAAAGACATCATAATTGTTGAACAAACTCCCGATTACACAATTAGGGCAAAAACAGGATGGGCAAATTTTGGAGAACAAACAAAGCCTCAAATTGGCTGGTATGTAGGTTATTTAGAAAAGGATAAAAATGTTTACTTTTTTGCTACAAACATTGACATCCGCAACAATAATGACGGAGCTGCAAGAATCGAGTTAACGCGCCGTTGCTTCAAGGATCTGGGGCTGCTGTAAGTGGGTTATTTGTTCTGTAATATTCGCAAAAACGCCAGCGGGGCGGCTAACGGTGATAGCCAAAACACCCATTTATTCGATGCCTGAGTTCGATCGTAGGAAGCCGAGTCTTTTAAATCTTTTAGGACTTACGCAATTGGCACATATATATATAGCGATTCTACATGAATTGTGTAATTGTTGTAGGGGCAAACCCCCCGTGGTTGCCCCGATCCGTGGGGGGTAGGCACGGGGAGTAGGGGTAGCACTACCCCTACATATTTTTACAACTGATTTAGGATTGCTATAGTTGGTATAGTGCTATGTATCATTTCTCGCAGCAAGGCGACAATCATCTAAGAGAGCATTAAGTTCTTCAACGACTAGCCAGGGGTTTCGACCTTTCAAACAAGCTGCGATTGCTGCTTCATAGGGATTTCTGCCAGTTTTTTTTACGGCTGCGATCGCCTGTTTGTTAGACAATCCCCGCCCGCTGACCAACCAAGCAGCCAAAACCTGTCCTGTACGTCCGATCCCCCCTGAACAGTGAACTACCACCCGTTCACCTTTGCTATTTGCAGATTCCAAGAACGGCAATATGCGATCGATTAAAATATCGCGATCGACCAATTCAAAGTCTGCAATCGGCGCCCAGCAAACTCGATCGCACCCAAATATTTTCCGATATGTTCCCAGTAAATCACTGTAGCGGATGAGTTGCGTCTGAGCGAGCAAGCAGCAAACTTGCTTGATATTATGCCCCTGCATAAATTCAATCCACCCAGCAATTTCTGCATCGCGGTATCCTGGTCTGGCTGCACCAAACACAATTAATTCATTCTCTGAAGCCGCAGCGAATTTGTGCATAATGTTTTCAATATTTTTACTTATAATTAAGAAAGACGAACAAATCCTGAATCAACAGTGAAAAACAACAGCTCGATTGGTTTAATGAACTGGCTGCAACCCAAACCAGAAACCGTTTTGTTATGCGACTCAATTGCAGCAGCTTCTGACATGGCATTTATGCTCAACGGTGAGTGGGATGGGTGCAATAGTTTAGTCCTACCTAAATCCGACAAAGTAGCAATTGAAGCAGCCGCTAGTTTGCTGGAGACATCGTGGTGCTACCAAAATACTTGCGAACCCGTTTTAATTCGGCTGGGAGTTGACGAATTGCTGCGCCGTTATGCGATTGGAGACAGGTTTTTTATTAATGCTAACTTGCGATGCGCGCAATTGAGCGAACTTTGCTTGGAAAACATTGATTTGAGTTATGCTAAATTAAATTTAGCTAACCTCAGCGGCACTAATTTAAGCAAAGCCAACTTAATGGCAGCACAGATGCCAGCAGCAAATTTGAGTTGCTGTAACTTGAGTAAATCGCAACTTGTGAGGGCGAATTTATCAGGAGCAAATTTATCGGATGCTAATCTCAGAGGTGCGGATTTGAGTTATGCAGATTTAAGCAATGTTTGTTTAACAGGTGCTGATTTAAGAGGTGCAAATTTAGCGAGAACAGACTTAAGAAAAACCAGCTTAGATGGGGCGATTGTTGAGTAATATCAAATCCAGCTTAAATACTCCCTCTCACACCCTCTGCATACATCCTGTCAACATTTATCTGCGTCCATCCGCGTATATCAGCCACCATCTGCGGTTAAAGTTCCAAAGTAATTAACTGAGCAATTTCGTCAGTCTGAAAACCCAACGCCATCGGCTTTTGTACTTGAGGAATTACTTGTACATCATAGAGTTCTGTGACAATTCCTTCAAACCGCAACCAGTGAACGATCGCCCCCGTAGTCAAATCAATCACCATCATACCACAGCGAGCCTCAGCATCCTTGGCTGCTAACAACTCATCCAATTCTAAACCGCTAAAAGTGTTGTCACCTCCCCTCGGTTTCGAGAGTCCAACAATAGCCCAATTTGGCCAAAAAGCTAGTCCTCGCACATATCCCGGACAAAACGTAATCGCCTCAAATTTCCCTGTATCTAAATCCACATAACCGAATTCTCCTCTCCCCGAATTCAGTAGCCACAATTTGTTTTGATACCAGCGCGGTGAATGCGGCATTGACAATCCTGTGACGATGATATCATTAGATTCAATATCAATAACTATACCGCCATTTTTTCTGCGATCGCGCCAGCCATCCACCACATCCGACTGACTCGACGCTGTGACATATTTCGCTTCCCCAGCTACCATTGCCAAACCGTTGAGGTGACAGCGGTCTTCATTTATATATTGTGAGATAAAACCGGGTTTCCAGAGAGGTTTGCAACTGTGGCGATCGCTCAAAGTAGCGATACAATTAAACAAAGTGCTAATAAAAATGATTTGATTATTTTTATCGACTGCGATATCGTGAATGTCGATATCTCCTGTAGTATAACCTATTCTTGGTATATATAATTTATCGTATCCTTGGTATAACTTCCCGGATTCTAAGACATTATCTAATTGCCAGAGTTGATATTTTGAACTTAAATAAAGGCGTTCCGGCGTGCAGTAGAGGCCCATTGCGCGATCGAATATTCGCCAAAAAGCCGAGATTCTGTTCGTTTCGGGTGCAGCACCAATTAACATTAACCTGCTGGTTTGATAGGTGGTGCAAGCGAGACTGATTTGTTGAGAGGTTAACCAAGATGGAAAATCGCGATCGCCAAAAATATCGTGTTCTTGGGCTGTATTGACATTTGTGTCGTTATTCATAAAACCTGTAAAATTTTAATTTCCGTATGGGCGGGTTTTACAGACAATAACTGCCTAAAACTCACAATCTCATAAACCCGCCCCCACCCAACTATAAATCAAAATGTACCTCTTGAATGTAGAGGTTTCCTTCACCAACCATAATTGCCTAAAACCCAGAATCTCACAAACCCGCCCACATCGACCTGAGATAATTTCCGTAAAAACCCCCAGAACAGGTATAAATATTTACACATAGTTGATATAATTTATTGTGGGTGTAAAATATGAGGATTTAATCATGGTCTGGGATTTAAATATTGAAATCAACGATCCAGAGATATATCTTAAGCAAGTATCGGGTATTACTAAACATATTTTCTATTCCAAAGATTACAAAATTCAATGGCGGCTTGCTAAGTTAAAAAACTTCGAGTTCGTGAGTGTTGTTTGGGAAGCTGGGAGTACATATACCGCAGGATATACTTTTCCTGGAAAAATAGGTTTCACATTTTTTGACAGCGATCATTTATTGAAAGTTGGGTCTAACGAATTCATCGTGAACGATCGAAATTTGCTGATAACTCAGCCGGGAGGCGAACTAATCCATCTTCAGCACTCAGCCACATACAGCGCAATATCAATTTATATAGATGAAGCTCGATTTTTAACTGAAATGAGCAAGTATCTTGACAAATCCATTGAACGTCCTAACCTGGTGCAAGTTATCGATCGCACTACTCTTTACGGTCGATCTCTATATCAAATGGTCATAATGCTGTCGAATTTGATTGACACTAATGGACATCCACTGGTAATTGACAATTTAGAAACCGCTATTTTTTCTACCTTAGTCCAAGGTTCATCTTACAACACTTTAGAACCATCGATTATTAAAGTATCGGAAATTTCGATCGCCCGCGTGCGAGAGGCGGCCGAATACATCCGAGCAAATATGAAACAAGAGCTGACAATTGCACAAATTGCTTCCGCCATGAACTGTAGCAGTCGTTCTTTGCAAACAGCATTCGCTCGTTATTACGGTGTCTCTCCCAGTCAATTTTTGCGAACTGCTCGACTTGAAGCCACTCGTATGGAGTTAATCGAGAGCAACAAAACGATTACGGAAATTGCGTTTGAATATGGCTTTTACAATCCTAGTCGCTTTACAAAATATTTCCAGCAGCATTTTGGGAAAAAGCCTTCGGACATTTTGCGAAACTAATCTTTCGCAATTTGGCTAGCGCAACCAGGAAGCAGCAAATTATAAATATTGTTAGGGAATAAATTGATACACAGGTTAACGGAATTCAGACCAATTTTTTATGAGGTCCCGTAGAATCTGATCCCCCCTAGCCCCCCTTAATAAGCTATGCTTTATAAGGATCTTTCTTAACAAGAAAGTTGACAAAAATAAACATCTATGATGTTAAACGATCGGGT
>NZ_JAUBTL010000080.1:3742-27104 GCF_036702475.1 Microcoleus sp. D2_18a_B4 | reverse complement strand
TAACACGATCGGGAAAATTCAGAAGGAATTAAAGCCGTCCTAGAACGACGGGGTTTTAAACCCATTTCTTTGATAAATCTTGTTTTGCCGATCGAGATTTTTGCGGTTTTATGTTAGCCGTGCCAGGATGGTTAATTCATCCCTCCCCATTCCCAACTCTTAACTGCTAAATCATTTCATTCTCAAGTTCTAAAAGTGCCAGAATCTCGGTCAATCTTTCGGGATCGGTGAGGTACAAATATCCGATCAAAGTTTCTAAGCTGCTGGCTTGTTGGTATATCTCTGGATCTGCTCGCTTAGAACGGCCCGCTGCAGCATTGCGGCCGCGCTTGACAATTGCTAATTCTGTACTGTTCAAGTAAGGAGAGATCGATCGCAAGTGACGCGCTTGAGTTTCGGCTCGTACTTGCCCCACCACCAATTCGTGATAAGCTTGCAATCTTTTGGGTGGGACTAAGTACGAACTCCGAACGTAGAGTTCGTACACTGCATCTCCCAAATATGCCCAGGCTGCGGGCGAAATTCTTTCTATTTCTGCTGGTGTAGCCCTCGCAGGATGCACTCGATTTAAACTGATATCCGTCAGACTCAGTTTGAGTCCGTCATCTGCGATCGGCGACATACTTTTTTAAATAAAACTTCCGCACAGCTTGGTTTTTCTAGTCACTTACTTATTGCGTTTTTCGTCACTTCAGCAATTATAGCTTTCACAGGAGTGTTCGCTGTCCGATCGCGAAACGAGATATATAGGCAAAGCTTGGCGCGACGATCGCACTCCTAAAAAAGGCTTTTTACCAAATCGGGATGCTCTCAGTTTTATACCATTTTTTCGCGTGTTTGCCACACATATTTTACTGCCCATCCACCGAAACTCTAGGAATCGGGGAAATAGCCGCTGGCGCGTGTCGCAGCTTCTGGGAAAATCGGTATTGCTTTACCAGCACAACAATAAAAATTTGCTATCCAGCGTTGAGAACCGGATAGCTAATTTAATCCACTTTGGCGTCAAGCCTCCTTGACGTTTTTTACCGCCTCATCAACCGAAGGCTGCAAAGACAAAAATTTCTCTAAGCGAACCAGTTTAACAGTCTGAGTTACGCGGGGATTTGAGACAATTTGCAATGTCCCTTCCAAGGTTTGGGCTTTTTTGACAAGTTGCACAAGTGCGCCCAAGCCTGAACTATCCACAAAGTCTATCTGAGACAAGTCCAAAATTACGTGTTTTGGGCCCTCGTCAATACATTTGCTTATTACCTTCCGAAAAGTGGCCTCAGAAAAAGCGTCCAGCAGGCCCGTCAAGCGAAATAACTGATAGTTATTCTTGACTTCGCGAGTGCCTCTGAGGCTAACGGTCAGGGTCAATGACTCAGGAATGACACCCTCCTAGCTAGATATGGCTTAAAGTCGAGGCTTCATTATAGGAGTTTTTTGGTCTTTTGTCTACAGTTTTTTAGTCATTAGTCATTAGTCATTGGTCATTAGTCAGAAGCGATCGACACAAAACAGCCTCTGATGACTACTGACTAATGACTGCTGACTAAGGACTACTTACTGCTGGCTACTTTCTGATTGTCTCGCATTGACTGCACGAATCGATCGAATAAATAGTCGGCGTCGTGCGGGCCCGGACTGGCTTCTGGGTGGTACTGCACTGAGAACAGCGGCAGAGTTTTATGCTTCAATCCGGCTACGGTGCGATCGTTCAAATTGAGATGAGTAATCTCTACTTCGGGGGCTAAGGAATCGGGGTCGATCGCAAAACCATGATTTTGGCTAGTAATTTCTACTTGCTCAGTTAAACCCGCTGGATGATTCAATCCCCGATGGCCGAACTTAAGTTTAAAAGTTTCTGCACCCAAGGAAAGTCCTAAAATTTGGTGTCCCATGCAGATGCCGAATACGGGTTTGTCCGACTTTAACAAAGCTTTCGCAGTAGCGATCCCTTCCGTTACCGCCGCCGGATCTCCAGGACCGTTGGACAGAAAAATGCCGTCCGGGTTGTATTTGAGGATTTCCTCCGGCGACGTGTCAGCGGGGACAACGATGACCCGACACCCGTAACTCGCCAGACGCCGCAGGATGTTGCGCTTGATCCCAAAGTCTAGCGCTACCACCGTCCACATTTGGCCGTTAGCAGGTTTGACTGTAGGACTGAACTCCCAAACCGAGTCCGTGGCTTCAGACCACTCGTAAACCTCGCGAGTGGTGACTTCCTGGACCAGATTCAGCCCGTCCATGCTGGGGGCATCTTGCACTAGCTCCAAAAGCTCTGCCTGGTCGAGAATCGTCGTCGAAATGCCGCCGTTGATCGCTCCCACCGTGCGAATCTTGCGAGTCAGGGCGCGGGTGTCGATCCCGTAAATTCCGGGGATATCGTACTGTTTCAGGTAGTCTTGCAGAGATTGTGAGCAGCGCCAGTTGCTGGGGCGGCTGCATACGTTCCGGGCGATCGCACCCCGAACTTGCGGGCGCGAGGATTCTTCGTCTTCAAGATTTACGCCGGTATTGCCCAATTCTGGATAAGTAAAAGTTACAATTTGACCGCAATAGCTGGGATCGGTCAATACTTCTTGGTAGCCCGTCATTCCAGTATTAAATACTACCTCGCCAACGACGGTGGCGTCAGCGCCAAAAGACCAGCCGCGGTAAGCAGTACCGTCAGCCAGGACTAGGAGAGCGGGTTGTGCAGTTGAAAGTGACATGGCATCCTTAATTACTTTCGTTTGGTTTAATTCTTACCACTGCCAGGGATTTGATGCTAGTCGGCAATGTACAGATATTATTTTAATTTGTGCAATGGTTCGCAAAAGCAAGGCACTTATGCCACAGGTAATCAAAAAGCAGCCATACAGCAGTTCTCAATCTTGGTGAGGTATGCCCTATGCCCTATGCCCTATGCCCTATGCCCTATGCCAGCTTATAAAGCGTGCACCTCATGTTACTGAGAAAGGCTATAAGTCCAAATTCTCCATCTCTCCCCGCGCCAGCAATTTATCAGCCAGCAGCTTAGGATGCGGGCGAAAATTCTATATCTATACCAAAAGGCAGTTGTCGCTGTTACGATCGAGCTACAGCGTTTAATCAAACTATGGCCAGCAAATCTCCCTTGCCTTTACTCTCAAACTCAAAAAAGCCTCTACCGATCCCTCAAAACCTGCGCCAACCTTTACTGGTGTTAGCAGGGGTTATTTCTCTGAGCAGCTCAATTTTAGTAGGAAGTGTTGCCAACTCCTCGCCAGCAGTGGCTCAAGAAAGTGAGGGATGCTTCATGCGGAGCTCGTCAGGCCGAACCGTCAACCTCAGCCAATCAGTCTGCGGTTTTCTCCCCAAAGAATTGACTCCCACCACTTCGGCGGCGGCCAAGTCGGGAGTGTTTCAGGCAAAAATCAAACGCCGAGAGGCTAATATCCCCGTCATAGAAGTCACGTTTAACGGCAAACAAAAGTTCGAGATGATGGTAGATTCTGGAGCTAGTGGCACAGTAATTACACCAGCAATGGCTAAAGCCTTGGGCGTTGTTCTCCAGGGAACAGTGCAAGCACAAACTCCCAACGGAGTGGCTACTTTTCCCCTCGGTCGCCTGAGTTCTATGGAAGCAGGTGGTCTGGCAGTTAACAATGTAGTTGTCGCAGTCTCGCCATCCCTAGATATCGGACTGTTGGGTCACGACTTTTTTGGTAATAAAGATGTGACTATTAAGCAAGATGTCATTGAATTTCGCTCGCGCTCTTAAACAGAGGGAAGAAGTCCGAGGGAAGAAGTAAAGAAAAATTGAGAATTAAAGAATTTTTACTGTTGGTCACTTAAAACCAAAAATTCCTTTTTCCTTCTTCCTTTTTCCTTCTTCCTTCTTCCTTCTTCCTTCTTCCTTCTTCCTTCTTCCATCCGTTACATCCGTTACATCCGTTACATCCGTTACAAAATCCGTTGCCGAACTTCCTTCATTTCAAAAACTCAATCAACTGTTGCAACTTCAACCAAGATTCACCGCTAAATAAAATCTCCTTAGCCATAGAAACTCCTGCTGCGTGAGAACCCATAGGAATTGCACCTCCCACCTGAAAAGCCAAAGACGCATTCAAAGCTACAACATCCATTTGTGCGGGCGTACCTTTGCCTTGCAAAATGTTCCGCAAAATCTCGGCATTTTCCTCAACATTTCCGCCTTTTAACGAGCCGATCGCACTTGGTGTCAATCCTACCTTTTCCGGGTCTAAAGTAGTGAGTTCCACTTTGCCATCAGACAAAACCGCCAAGTCAGTCACATCACCCAAACCCGCCTCGTCCAATTTTTCTCTGCCGTGAACCACTACAGCTAACTCAGTCCCCAACTCGCCCAAAGCTTGGGCAATAGTTGATACCAGACTAGGATCGAACACCCCGATTACCTGCCCTGTAGGGCGCATAGGATTAACGAGGGGGCCTAAAAGGTTAAAAACAGTCCGCACCTTCAAAGTGCGCCGGAGCGACGCTACAGCCTTAAGTGCGGGATGCCACCCAGGGGCAAATAAAAAGGTGATGCCCACGGAGTCTACCGCACATCTCACCTTCGCGGGATCGGCGTTGAGGTTGACTCCCAGTGCTTCCAACACGTCAGCAGAACCCACTTTGCTCGATGCGGAGCGATTTCCGTGTTTCGCGACTCGAACTTTGCCGGCGGCGGCCACAAAAGCTACAGCAGTGGAAATGTTAAACGTGGAAGCGCCGTCGCCGCCTGTGCCGCAAGTATCAATTAATTTGAGATTGGAGATTGAGGAGTTGGGATTGACAACGCTCTGTGACTCGCCTGCAAGCGACTGAGAATGCAATACCTGAGCCATTCCTACCAATTCTTGGGCAGAGATGCCTTTGGCTTGGATGGCCGCTAAAATTGCTCCTGAGAGGACGGGGGGAATAGCTTCTGCTAGCCATCCCTGCATCAAGTCGGCTGCTTGGGCGCGTGAGAGAGATTGTCTGTCTAATAGTTGTTGCAGGAGGGCTGGCCACACAGGAGAATCCGCCGTCAGGGTTGAAGCAGGGGATAACTCTGGCGTTGCTAGTGGAGGAGAATCTGTCATTAATATTAGTTTCTAGTCAAATTTAGCTCGATCGAGCTTTGCGGCCAAACCGAGAATCGATCGGGATTTTACCAGACTTGCCGACCACATTTTGCGCGATCGGCCCCAGATTTTTGCCCAAATGCCAGCACCGCTACAGAATTTTTCCGCCCGCAGCAGCAGAATATGAATTTTTTGATACAACAATTACCCTATTGTTGTGCCAACTTTACATACAAACCCCCGATCGTACAACTGCCAGCAGTCTGCTGTATTATTTATCAGCAATAATACTTAACAGTAACTCAGAGCACCCAAAGACCGATAAAAGTTTCCGACAGGAGTTGTGGAAACCAAAAAATTTTAGATTTTAGGAGAGCCCCAGATTCATCTGGGGAGTCAACTTTAATCTAAAATCTAAAATCTAAGATCGACTGACAGCAAGGACAGCGAGCATTTAGCTCTTGCAGGCGGGTTAGTTGCTTCGGGTAAGAGTCGATCGTACTCTCACCCAAATCATAAAAATAGACTCTGGCGGTTGTAGAAGTAGCTGCCTTTTATTGTAACAACATCTTTGCTACTAACTTATTTCAGGGTATTCAACTGCTAATATATTCAGGGAGATTTCAAGGAGCGGGTTTTGAGCGAACACCTGCACCGCAGGCAGATCTATTTGCCAAGGCGATTGTGACAGCCAGCCACGCCTCAACTAAATAGCGGATCAAGTAAACTTTCCGCAGCAACGACTAACAACTAACAGCCCCGTAGGACAGATGAATAAACACACTCGTCTCCGGCTGCGAAACACCATCTTTCGCCTAAATAACGGCTCAAAATTAACAGGCTGTAAACCAAAAATATTCAACTCACACACAAGAGCAGGGTATTCACAAGTGGGAAATCAAAAATTAGGAAATAAAGCGATAGAATGCCTGAATGTCGCGGAGGCACTGCACCAAATGGAAGCAAAATATTATAGTATGTTTGAAAATGCTGTGTCTGGTATTTTTCAAACAACCCAATCCGGTCGCTACATCAGCGCTAACCCAGCTTTGGCTCGAATCTACGGATATAATTCCGCCGAGGAATTAATGGGCTGTCTGACTGATATCAGCCATCAGCTTTACGTCAATCCCGATCGCCGCGATCAGTTTGTTTATGCTTTGCAAGAACAGGGCATCGTATCGGATTTTGAGTCGCAGATTTATCGCCGAGACGGAACAATAATTTGGATCGCTGAGAATGCGCGGGCTGTCTGCGATGAAGCAGGTAAATTGCTCTACTACGAAGGTTTTGTAGAAGATATCACCCAGCGCAAGCAAGCAGAATCTGGACTTCGAGAAAGCGAAGAACGCCTGCGCTTAATAATTGAAGGCGTTAAGGATTACGCTATATTCATGTTAGATCCTGATGGGTATGTAGCTAGCTGGAATTCAGGTGCAGAACGCATTTTGGGATACAGAGCTCATGAAATAGTCGGCAATAATGCGGAGTGTTTTTTCACGAAAGAAGATATTGAAATCGGCAAGCCCCAAGAAAAATTAATCAGGGCGGTGGCCGAAGGTAGATACGAAAATGAAGGCTGGCGGCTTCGCAAAGACGGATCAAGATTTTGGGCAAATATTATTGTTACTCCTTTGCGCGATGAAAGGGGAAAGTTGAAGGGCTTTTCTCAAGTAATGCAGGATATTACTGAGCAAAAGCGGGCGGCTGAGGAAAAAATGCAGTTGATTGCTTCTTTGCAGGCGTCGGAAAAAAAGTTTCGCACTTTGTACGAATCGACGACTGATGCGGTAATGCTGCTAGACGAAGAGGGTTTTTTGGATTGCAATCCGGCTACTTTAAAGTTATTTGGATGCAGCACTGAGTCGGAGTTTTGCGGCAAGCATCCGGCAGAATTTAGCCCGCCATTGCAACCGGACGGACAAGATTCTATGAGTCTTTATCAACAGCGAATTAATACGGCTATGCGATCGGGAAATTGCCGTTTTGACTGGCGGCACTGCCGTTTGGATGGTTCTGAGTTTCCGGCGGAAGTGCTGCTAACTTCTATGGATATCGGCGGCAAAATAGGGCTGCAAGGCGTGGTGCGCGATATCACTTATCGGGTGCAGGCTGAGGAAGCCCTGAAGCAGGCTAATGAGGTATTGGAATGCCGGGTTAAAGAGCGGACAAGTCAGTTGGAAGAGGCTATTAAAAAGTTGAGATTATCGGAAGAAAAGTTTTCTAAGGCTTTTCGGTCGAGTCCAGATCCGATGATTATTACTACTTTTGCTGAGGGTCGTTTTATAGAAGTTAATGATAGTTTTCTGTCGATGACTGGTTACAGTTTAGAAGAAACGACCTGGAATACAGTACCGGGGTTAAATATTTGGGTAAGGCCTGAAGACAGACTTAATTTTAGGCGCCGTTTGCACGAACAAGGTGTTGTTCGCAATCAGGAGTGCGAGTTTCGGATGAAGTCGGGATCGGTGGTGGTGTGTTTGCTGTCAGCGGAATTGATTAATTTGGACGGCGAACTCTGTATGCTGGCGGTGATGACGGATATTACCGATCGCAAACACGCCGAAGAAGCCCTACGGGAAAGCCAGCGGGCTTTGGCGACGCTGATGAGCAATTTGCCGGGGATGGCCTACCGTTTTCGCAACGATGCCGATCGCAGTATGGAGTTTGTCAGCGAAGGTTGCTATCAGTTAGCCGGCTATTCTCCTGAAGAATTTATCGGCACTCGGCAAGTTTCTATATCGGAATTGACTCACCCGGACGATCGCGAGAATTTGTGGAATGCCGTGCAAGTTGCCTTACAAGAAAATCGACCCTATCAGCTAAATTACCGAATTACTACTAAAAACGGCGAATTAAAATGGGTTTGGGAGCAAGGTTTGGGAGTGTTTTCCGACTCTGGAGAATTGATAGCTTTGGAAGGGTTAATTACTGATATTTCCGAGCAGAAACGCAGTGAAGAAGCTTTACTGCGATCGCAAACAGAGTTAACCAAACAAAAACTTCAACTCGAAAATACTTTGCACGAATTGCAGCAAACTCAAGCTCAATTGATTCACACTGAGAAAATGTCTACTCTCGGTCAAATGGTAGCCGGTGTTGCTCACGAAATTAACAATCCCGTTAGCAGCGTCTGCGGCAATCTCGTCCACGTCGGCCACTACACGGAAGATTTGCTGAATTTGCTCGATATGTACCAGAAGCACTGCCCGCAGCCGCCGGCAGCAATTCAAGATCAAATTAAGGATATCGAATTAGAGTTTCTGCTAGAAGATTTACCGAAAGCGATGTCTTCGATGCAGGTTGGGGCCGATCGCATTCGGGAAATCGTGCGATCGCTCAGAAATTTCTCTCGCAAAGACGATTCTCAAATGAGCAAAGTTAACCTGCACGAAGGGATTGAAGGAACGTTGCTGATTCTGCAAAGTCGCCTGAAAGCCAGAGGCAACTATCCCGAAATTGCGGTAATTAAGGACTATGGAAATTTGCCTTTGGTTGAGTGTTATGCCGGGAAAGTCAATCAGGTATTTATGAATTTGATCGGAAATGCGATCGACGCGATCGAGGAATACAACGAAGGGCGTTCAGTTGCCGAAGTCAAAGCTAACCGCAGCAAGATTAAAATTAGGACTGAAGTCCAAAACTCCAATGCTGTAATTAGGATTTCTGACAACGGCCCCGGTATGCCCGAAGAAGTTTCCCAGCAGTTATTCGAGGCTTTTTTTACCACCAAACCCGCCGGCAAAGGCACCGGTTTGGGCCTGTCTATTTCCTACAAAGTTATCGAAGAACACGGTGGCAAACTTAGCTGCGTGTCTGCACTCGGCCACGGAGCCGAGTTTATCATAGAATTGCCGATCGAACAACCGTAGTCAGCAGTCATTAGTCATTAGTCATTAGTCCTTAATCAATAGTCAGTAGTCAGTAGTCAGTAATCAGTAGTCATTAGTCAGCAGTCATTAGTCATTAGTCATTAATCATTAGTCAGCAGTCAGTAGTCCTTGGTTATTACTAAAAATCACCAACTAACAACTGTCAACTACCAACTGACAACTGACAACTGTCAACTGTCAACTGTCAACTGTCAACTAACTACTGACACCTTTCCCAATAAATTCGAGCCACCTTATCCCCCGGATTTTGCCCCAAACAATCCGCAAAAAGTCCCGCAGCTTCCCTAAAATTATTCATATTGTACAAAGACAAAGCCTCAGTAAATATTTCCCTAGTCCCTAACTTCCCCGCTTTAACTTCCGGCAAATCCGCATCAAAAACTTCATAAACAGTCACCCATTCAGACTTACCCTTAACCTGAACTTTATCAATTACCCGAATTGCATAATCAGCAGGATTTGTCAAGCGATCGAAAGTCTGCTGAGTAATTAACAGCGACACCCCGTAATTCTTCGTCAAACTTTCAATCCGAGAAGCCAAATTAACCGCATCGCTAATCACAGTACCGTCCATCCGGCTTTTTCCGCCCACTATACCCAGAATCAAAGAACCAGTATTGATTCCCACCCCAATCTCAACTGGCACATAACCCACAGAAGCGCGATCTCGATTGTATTCAGCAAGAGTATGCAGCATCGCAATTCCCGCTTTCAAAGCATCATCCGCCCCCTCGCTAAACAAAGCCATAATTGCATCACCAATATACTTATCAATAAACCCCTGATTTTCCACAATCAGCGGTTCCATTCGACTCAGAAAAGAATTGATAAATTTGAAATTTTCTTCCGGTGTCATTTGTTCCGAAAGAGTAGTGAAATCGCGGATGTCAGAAAACAAAACTGACATTTCCAACTCTACCGCTTCTCCCAATTTAATATCAACAATACTGTCACATCCCAAAAAAGATAAAAACTGATTGGGTACAAAGCGACTTGTCGCCTCCGCAATTTCTAATTCTGCATCCAGTGAAATTTCCAAATTGCAATTGACCTCAAAGAGATCCTCGATGAACTTTTGGCGTTCTGCCTCAGCTTCTTTGCGTTCCGTGATATCTTGAATAGTGTGGATAGCATAAACAATATTTCCTTGTTGATCGTAGATGGGAGTAGCGAAGATTTCTAGGGGAATAATCTTGTCGCCTTGATGAAATTCTGCATCGTCAGCCGTAGCACTTTCCCCATTCAAGGCGCGCACGATGGGCAAATTCTCCGTAGGATACTTTTGATTTGTGCCTGCTTGATAGAGTTGATAAACCTCTGACAATTGCTTGGAACTGGTATCGGGTACAACTCCTTTACCAAATATCTCTTTTGCTTTGCGATTGATGTAGTAAGGTTGGCCGTCCGCATCCAGCACACCCACACCAATCGGCATTGCTTCCAAAAACTGTGTCAACCGATTTTCGTTTTCGTGTAGTTTAGCAATGAATACGGTTTGCTGGCTGTTTAACTCGGCCAACTCCTGATTTATTTGCTGGAGTTGGGCGTTTTGTTGTGTCAGTTGTTTATCTTGAAGATAACTATTTAGCGCTTCTCTAACCGTCAATTTCAAGTCTTCAGCTTGCCAAGGTTTGGTAATATAACGATATAAGTTTGCAGAGTTGATAGCATTGGCGATCGCCCCAATATCTGCTTGTCCTGTCAGCATAATTTTTATAGTTTTAGGCGAAATTAGATGAGCCTGTTTCAACAGCTCATCTCCCTTCATATCAGGCATAATGTGGTCGGAAATAATTAAAGGAATTTCATCCCCCTCCTCTAGCAATTCTTCAATTAACTCTAATGCCTCTTGCCCACCTTCAGCAATTTCGATTATATAATCATTGCCAACAGCCTCTTGCAGTTCTGCTTTGAGGCTCCTGAGTACAGTTTTTTCATCATCAACACAGATAATTACCTGTTGGCTCATAGTTTAGATAAACCAGATTTAATAGTTTCTAGCAAATCGGATTCCAACCAAGGTTTAGATAAGCAACAATGAAGGTTAGCCTGTTTTTTGGCTCTGTCAATTGCTACTTCATCAGCTTGACCTGTTAGCAAAATTTTAATAACCTTGGGGTATTCCTTGTGAATTTGAATCAGCAACTCATCTCCCCTGATACCGGGCATTAACCAATCAGAAATAATCACAATAACGCTAATTCCCTCCTCGTTGAGGTCATTAATTACATCTAAAGCCTCCTCAGCATCCTCAGCCCCTTCATAGATGTAGGCATCCCCAAATGCTGATGCTAGCTGCGTCCTGAGACTGTCTAACACCATTCTCTCGTCGTCAACGCACAAAATAACTGGTTTAGACATCTATTTTTTCTCCTTTTTAATTGTTATTAGTAGCAAAAGTAGTCAAAGTAGTAAAGTGTATTAGTAGGCCCCATCTTATCTTAAGATGTCACAAGTCAACGGCTCGCCAAATCCTCTTGCCCTCCCCAGTAGCCGCAACCAAGCAATTTATCTGCGTAGCACCTTAGCTGAGCATAACGCATCGTACTGCTGTTTTACATCCGTTTCCTGTTGAATCAGAGTTATGAGCCTCAAAACGCTTTAACTTTTGAAATACTCCCAGTTGGGTAGATTGCAGGTTGGGTGTAACTGACATCTTGCACCATTCTCAAGAACAGGCTTTTCGGCCTGTTCCACAAGAGATAAATTTTTTGTGGAACAGGCCGAAAAGCCTGTTCATAAAGGTTTATTGACAATGGTGCAAGATGTGAGGTGTAACCAAGTAAAACCCGACCTACTTACTACCTTATATCGTTTGCGAGGTTTGACCAGGAATTTCAAAGGTGGTACCCGCCACGTGATTTATCCCTGGAATCAATCCCAAATCGAAAATCGAAAATCCTCAAGCCCCCGCATTTATCCGTGGGGTCAATCTAAAATCTAAAATCTAAAATCTAAAATCGATTGACCTGCTTATACAGCGCTCATTGGCAGGAAAACATTAAATGTAGTTTTGCCCGGAATTGATTCGACTTCAATTTTTCCCTGATGCTTGTCCACAATCTTCTTCACAATATCTAGTCCCAATCCGCTGCCTTCTCCTGCAGGCTTAGTAGTAAAAAACGGGTCAAATATTTTCCCTTTTATCTCTTCTGGTATCCCTTTGCCGCTGTCGCTAATGCTAATCTTAGCCTGGTCATCTTGAGCCGTTAACTCAATTGTTAGCGTGCCTCGATAATCCATTGCTTGCAAAGCATTGTGAATTAAATTCGTCCAAACTTGATTGAGTTCGTCGGGATAGCACAGTAGCGGCGGCATTTCGGCATAGTTTTTGATGACCTCAACTCCCTGTTTGAGGAGATTTTGATACAGGGTTAAGATTGTTTCAATACCTTCTGTAATACTGGCTGCTGTTTTTTCGCCCGACTGTTCGTAGCGGGCATAAGTTTTTAAGGCAAAAACTACTTTTGATGCTCTGTCTGTGGCGGTGTTGATAGTAGCGATGCCTCTTTTTAATTCGGAAAGTTTGTAGGCGATTTCCAAGAGATGTAAACTATCGGATCTTTGCAACAAAGGGACAAAGGTATCAATTTCATTATAAACGCCCATAATCACTAGGCGATCGGCTACGGTATCGCCATTTTCAATTCCTAATTCTTCCAGTTGGCTTCTCAAAGCTCTCTTCAATTTGCGTTCTTCTTTTGTTGATAAGCTTGTTTCTTGTTGGATGGAACGCTGAAGTAATGCTAAGAAATTCTGTGCTTCTTCTGGGGATAGAGTTTGAAAAAGTGCGGGCAAATCTTCTAGGGTTTGATTCAAGAATTTGGCAACATTTCCGGCTGAGGAACGAATCGCACCCAGGGGAGTGTTAACTTCGTGAGCAACTCCGGCCACCAGTTGTCCTAAAGCTGCCATTTTTTCTGATTGAATCAATCCTTCTTGGGTGGCTTCGAGATTGCTTAAAGCTTGTGATAATTCTTGGGTGCGTTCTTCGACTTTGGCTTCTAAGTTGGCATAGAGTTGGGCATTTTCTATCGAGATGGCAGCTTGGGAGGCTAAGATATTTAAGACTGCCAACCGATCGGGAGTAAAGGCATTTGTAACGAGAGTATTTTCTAAGTAAAGAATGGCGATCACCTTTCCTTGATGTTGAATCGGCAGACACAAAACCGACTTTGGTTGATTCTGGATGATATAAGAGTCAGCAACAAAGGTAGCCTCAGTCGTCGCATCATTAATTACCAAAGTTTCTTGGGTGCGCGAGACATAGTTAATAATCGCGATCGGAATTTCGTTAGAGTCAACCACGGGAGTTGAGTGCAGGTTGCACGATTTACCGCTCGCACATTGAGCTGCGACGAAGAAAGAATCTCTTTCTCTCAAAATCATAGATCCTTTTTCTGCACCCGCATTCTCAATCATCACTTGCATCAAAGTGGAGAGCAATTTATCGAGGTTGATTTCTCCTGAAAGTGATTGAGATGCTTTGATTACTGTTGCCAAGTCCAGAATTTGTGAAACACCTGAACTGGTACTGGCAACAGTTTCGGCAATCATTTTGGCAAGTGTCTGACCTCTTTTTAATCTCGTTTTAGGGTGAAAAATAGGCGCCAGTAATTGGAGATAGCGCTTTTCTAAATCCTCAACTTTTGCCTGGGCGCCCCAGCGTGCATAGGCGTAGTAAGCATCAGTTAGGTAGACTTGGGCAATTTTTTCTTTCCCCCAGGCTAAATAGAATTTTGCTGCCAGCTCATTGCTAAGTGCTTCTTCATTAATGTACTGATTTTCTTTAGCGAGTTTAATAGCGCGATCGTAATAATCCATCGCCTTCATATTTTGACCTAAAACTCGATGTCGTTCTGCTTCCACTAAATACCATTTATGCAGATAATTCATCGGAGCATTTTGCGCCCACTGTTGCAGCGTGCTTTGATGGGTTTCCACTAAGGCAAGATTTTCAGTTTGCTCATCAATTGCTGGCTGTGCCGGAAAAAGTGCCAGGTGGGTGAGGGCGGCATAAAAATGAAAAATTGGAACAAAAACCGATCCCGATACTCCCATCAAATACTGTTTGACTTGGGAAATGTGGTCTAGGGCAGCCGTGTAATTGCCATAGCAGTAAGCAAGCAGCAGTTTGAAGATGCAGGCACAGGCGATCGCCGTGAATTCATTATCCTGATAGTGCTTGGGAATCATCACCGTTTCATCGTAGGCGGAGCCTATTAACAAATCCGGCCTAATATGGGTTTCCCTCAAGTTCTGCACCGTCTGCTGAACCATATCCAAATAAATCTGAGCAGAATATTGTTTCAACTGCGCCATAACAGCCCTGTAACCTGCTATTTCTGGTTCCCAAGTGTCTAGTTCTACCCCAGCGAATAAATGCGTATAAAAATAAATATATATGTTGTAGCCAGCGTCTACAAAGTCGCCAGTTTCCATGCCAGCCGTAAAGCCATCTTTCAGCGTCGGTATCGTTGCCAAAAGAGATTCTTGATGATGCTGAATCCAGCCACCAAACAAAAGTAGAACTGTGGGCTTGAGTTCGGGCACATTCAACCTATCGAGTAATGAAAGTGCCAATTTCCCAAAGCTATAGCCGGTTTCCACCTCTTGTAAAAAGGCACACAACACCATCCCGTGCATCGCATAACCCACAGTCGAGGCGGGCGCATTGCCAAAGGAGAGCGATAAACTCACCATCGTTGAGCTCAGCAGGGGCAGTAAACCGGGCATTCCCTGGAAAATGGGTGGAAACAACATACCAGACAGTTGCATAGCTGCCTGAGTCTGTGGATTTGTCATCACAGGTAGGTCAACCAATTCCTCAATCTTTCTGCCGCCGAGGAGGGCCGCAAGGGCTTGTAGCGCTTTGCCAATCTTGGCTTCATCAGGTTCGGCAGGGAGTTCAATCCCCAATTGTAAGAGTGCCTCTCTTGCTACTGCGATCGTTTCTAACACCTTGCTCTGGGCTGTCTGAGCGGCAATTTTAATTTCGTAAATTTTAACTCGATCTAAAATTGTTTGGGCTTCTTGCAAAACCAGTGCTGCCATCTGTTCCATACCCTCAAGGTCAGCATTCAAATAGGCAGCTTCAGCAGCAGCAATATAGAGATTCAGGGTCAATTCATACTGAAGAAGCCAGCAGTTGGGCCTCAAGAGTTCAATCCCTGTTTGCAGATAAATATTTGCCGCAGCATAAGCAGTTGAAGCTTTAGCTTTACGTCCGGCAATTAAATTTAATTGAGCTAGTTGATCTCGCTCAGTCTGATACTCAATTAACTCCACCCCCATATTCAACTGGTTGACAATATCAAAAATTTTCTCTTGTATTTCTGCTTCCGTAGGGGCGGTGTCCCCGTGCCCGCCCTTCCTCAACAGCAGTTGCCCAATTTCGAGATGGGTGGACTGTTTCTGGGATTCGGGAATCAGAAAATATGCTGCTTGCTGCACTCGGTCATGTAAAAACTTGTAGGGAACCGATAACTCCGACGCTTGTGCAACTTCAACTGATTCCGAGTCCTGAAAAAACTTGTAAACTTCAGTAATCGGAATAACTAACCCTTCTTGCAACGCTTTCCACAAATGGGCCGCTGTCTCACTCTGAGATTTTTTATGAACAATGGCCAGGGTTGCTAAGTCAAATTGGTTGCCAATACAAGCTGCTAGTTTCAGAACATTCTGGGTATCTCTGGGCAAGTTTTGCAACTGAATCGCCATAAACTCGACCACATCATCGGTAAAAGCTAGCGTCCTCACTTGGGAAATATCGCATTGCCAACCCCCCATTGCTTCCCTTGGCCAAGGGGGGGTTGGGGGGGTAACATCAAACTTAATTAACCCATCTTTATGAAGAAATTTTAGAAATTGAGTAGCAAAAAAAGGATTCCCTTTGGTTTTGGTAAAAATTAGTTCTGTCAGAGGAATCGCCCTTTCGGGTGGACAGGAAAGAGTATCGGCAATCAGGCAATTCAGGGAAGTTTTGTCTAGGGGTGCTAAAGTAATTTGGTTGACTGTTGCCGAGTTTTTGCGAATCTCATCCAAGGTCAGGATCAGTGGGTGTGCTGGAAAAACTTCATTATCCCGATACGCTCCCATTAACAACACATAGCGGGTATTCGTCTCGCTCATCAACAATTGCATTAGCTTCAATGAAGCCGAGTCTGCCCACTGCAAATCATCCAAAAAAATTACTAAAGGATGCTCTTTTGTTGCGAACACTCGGATGAAGTTTTGAAATAATAAATTAAAGCGATTTTTAGCGGCGGTTCCCTCTAGTTGGGGTACTTTTTTCTGCTTGCCAATCAGGTGTTCTAATTCAGGAATGACATCAATAATGACCTGACCGTTTTCACCCAAAGCCTCCAATATTTTGACTTTCGCTTTCTGCACCTGGGCCGCACTTTCGGTGAGTAATTGCCGCATCAAATTCTGGAATGCTTGTACCCATGCAGAAAAGGGAATATCACGCTTGAATTGGTCAAATTTTCCTTTGATAAAGTAACCCCGTTGGCGGACAATGGGTTTGTGAACTTCATTCACTACAACGGTTTTACCAATGCCGGAAAAGCCAGCCACTAGCATAATTTCGACTCTCCCTTGCTCCCCGTTGGTAAGGGTGGGGTGACTGATGCGATCGAAGGCTTCTAATAGCGTCTTAACTTCAGTTTCTCTACCGTAGAGTTTTTCGGGAATGACGAAGCGATCGCAAATATCCCTATTCCCCAAGGTAAACTGGCTAATATTGCTATTTTCTTCCCATTGCTGCCAACAGTTTTCTAAGTCGTATCGCAGTCCAACAGCACTTTGATAGCGTAACTCTGGAGTTTTCTCCATCAATTTCATAATGATATTATTCACCATCACCCCAATAGCTGGAACCAGATTTATTGGGGGAGTTGGAATCTTGGCAATATGACAGTGAACTAACTCCATTGGATCGGTAGAGTAAAAAGGTAATTGCCCTGTCAGTAGTTCGTAAAACGTGACTCCCAGCGAGTAAAAATCTGTGCGGTAGTCGATACCCCGATTCATTCGTCCCGTCTGTTCTGGGGACATATAAGCTAGGGTTCCTTCTAAGACGTTTGGATTTTGGATTTGTTGGTTTTCTCTGGGTAAAAGAGAGGAAATGCTGAAGTCAATTAATTTAACTTCTTTAGTTTTAGGGTTAATGATAATATTCTGGGGCTTGATATCTTTGTGAATAATTCGGTTGTGATATAATCCTTCTAGGGTTTGGACAATCTGAATCGCGATGGGCATGAATTCATCTAGCGGTAGGGGCGAAGTATGGGGGGAGGAAACCTCAGAATTACTTGATAGGCGATCGCCCAAATTCTTCGCTTCAGCATTAGCAGTATACTCAGCAAGGGAAACACCGCCAACATCCTCCATTACCAGAGCAAAAGCATGGCGGTAGTTTAAGAGTGCAATGGGTTTGACAATTCCCGGAAGGTCAAGATTTTTGGTAATGGTGTACTGATTCCGCAAATGCACCAGTTCGCCCACAGTTGGATACTCGCTCAATAGCAGTTTGATAATTACTTTTTGGTTTGACTCAGAAACTCCTCGATAAACCTGTGTTCTAGAGCCATTGTAGATTTGCTCAATGATGCGATAGCCGGGAATTGTTAAGATATTATCAGTCATTCGATTTTAGATTTTAGATTTTAGATTTTAGATTGACCCCACGGATAAATTCGGGGGCGTGAGGATTTTAGATTTTTGATTTTGGATTGATTCCACGGATAAATCACGTGGCGGATCCCATCAAGAAATTCTTGGTCATGCCCAAGAGGTTAAATAAAGATTCTATAGATGCTACCGGAGCCTGAAAATGATAAATTTGGGAATAGACTAAGACAGCTCTATTGCTTAGCTCGTTTCTCTAATATCAAATCCGTTAGCATCGGAATAGTAAATCCGAGTTCACTGTTCACTGTTCACTGTTCACTGTTCACTGTTCACGGCGTCAACAGTCAACCGTCAACCGTCAACCGTCAACATCATAAGGAGTGTAACCGGAAATGATATAACAGGTGATAGACATTGTTCAGCCTGTACTAGCTGAATTTTTTAAGCGGAAATTCTTGGTTATTCAAATTTTATCAAAGATTTGGGTTTAAAACCCCTTCTTCAGTGGCCGGCTTTAATTGTAAAATTTTAATAACTAGCCTAAAGTTTTATGCTGGAGCGTGTAGTATAAGATGGGAGGTGAAGTCATGTTAGTTTTTGAGTTCAAGGCATACGGAAAATCGAATCAGTTCAAAGCAGTAGGCGAAGCAATTCGTACCGCTAACTTTGTCCGCAATAGCTGTTTGCGTTATTGGATGGACAACAAGAAAGTGGGTAAAAACGACTTAAATAAATACTGCGCCGTACTAGCTCGCGATTTTCCCTTTGCCGACGAACTCAACTCAATGGCAAGACAAGCTAGCGCAGAACGGGCATGGTCTTCTATTTCCCGATTTTACGATAACTGCAAGAAAAATATTCCTGGTAAAAAAGGGTATCCACAATTTCAAAGAGATGGCCGTTCGGTGGAATACAAAACCAGTGGATGGAAACTTGCTGACGATCTCAAATCAATCAACTTTACCGACAAAAAAGGAATTGGACGATTAAAACTAAAAGGCACACGGGATCTACATTTTTACCAAATTAGCCAAATAAAAAGGGTGAGATTGGTCAAACGTGCTGATGGCGTGTACGTCCAATTCTGTGTGGATGTCGATAGAAAAGAAAACACAGAACCCTCTGGTACTACGATCGGATTAGACGTGGGATTGAAGGAATATTACACCGATTCAAACGGAACTACGGTTGAAAACCCGAGGTTTTTAAGAAAAGGTGAGAAAGTCCTCAAACGCTATGGGCGTCGCGTATCCAGGAAAGTTAAATGTTCAATAAACAGGGGCAAAGCTCGGCAGATTCTAGGTAAACGCCATCTCAAAATAAGTAGACAACGTAAAGACCATGCTGTGAAATTAGCAAGGTGCGTAATCTCATCAAACGATGTAGTCGTCTACGAAGATTTGAGAATCAAAAACATGGTGAAGAATCATTGTCTGGCTAAGTCCATTAATGACGCATCTTGGTATCAATTTCGTGTTTGGCTTGAATACTTTGGGAAAGTGTTTGAGAAAATCACGGTTGCGGTGAATCCCCAATACACCAGTCAAGAATGCTCTAGCTGCGGTCAAATCGTGAAAAAAACGCTATCTACAAGAACTCATGCTTGTCAATGTGGTTGTGTCTTGGATCGTGACGAAAACGCAGCTAAAAATATCCTTAGTCGAGGATTGGGTACGGTAGGGCATACCGGAACCTTTGGTCTTGAACCAAGCAACTCTTTGGGAGAATTAGTCTCTACTGTTGTTGGAGAAATCCTGCCTCAGCAAACTGGCTCGTAGATCAAAGAATCCCCACGCCTTCAGGCTGGGGAGTGTCAAATAATTGCGCTGGAATTAGCTAAGTTTTTCACCGTTATTTTAAGATTTTCGACAAGGACTAAATGACACTCGGTGAAAAGCCGATCGCCCGCAACGTTCCAAAGCTAACTTATGTTTAGCAGTACCATATCCTTTGTTATTTGTCAAGTCATATTCAGGATACTTAACAGCCAAACGTACTATTAATTCATCGCGCCAAACTTTCGCCACAATACTAGCAGCAGCAATCTGAATCGATCGCGCATCACCCTTAATCATCGTCTCTTGCTCGATCGACAAATTGGGAATCCTTTGATTCCCGTCAACCAAACACAAATCCGGCGTCACCTTCAACTTCAAAATCGCCCGCTTCATCGCCAACAAAGAAGCCTGCAAAATATTGAGGCGATCGATCTCCCGCACCGAAGCCGCACCAATTTGACAGTCAACCGCCACAGCCCGGATTTTCACAGCTAACCGACTCCGGGCTGCGGCACTCAACTGCTTGCTGTCGCGCACCCCGCAACTTGCTAATTCATCGAGAACTTCGTCGGGCAAAATGCAGGCTGCAGCCACCACCGGCCCGAACAAAGCGCCTCGTCCGACTTCATCCACACCCGCAATTAGTAGAGTGTTCGAGGGAGAGGGGGAAAGGGGAAGATGGAAAGATGGGAAGAGAGTAAAAATTTCTACTTCTTCCTTCTTCCCTCTTCCCTCTGACTTCTTCCTTCTTCCCTCTGACTTCATATCACTCATCCACAACGGCTGACGAGCGGCGGCGGCGGCGGCGGTTGATAGCCGGCTCCTCGGGTTCGCTGGGTTCGCTGGGTTGGCTGGGTTCGATCGGCTCATTGAGTTCGATCGGCTCATTGAGTTCGATCGGCTCATTGAGTTCGATCGGCTCATAGGATTCGATCGGCTCATAGGATTCGATCGGCTCATAGGATTCGATCGGCTCATAGGATTCGATCGGCTCATAGGATTCCCCCATCAAATCGCTGGGTTCCTCCATTCGATCAAAACCATCAGTTTGGTCGATCGAACTCTCGCCGTAAATTTGGGCCTCATCATCCTCAGAAAAAACAGGCTCAACTACCGACCTTTCTGGATAATAATCCCGTTCCTGTGCATTCTGTGCAGGCGCCGTCGGTTCAAATTCAAATTCGAGCTGCTCGAAAGGCGGCTTGTTCGGGGCCGCTCCGGGGAGAGTCACCGAAACGATCGCATTCTTAGGATTTTTCACGCTGCGATCAGTAAGCACCAAAGGAGAAACCCCCATCAGAGCATAAACATCCTGCTCCTCCGCCGTCATTTCCACCGAAATCACCTCTGGAGGCTCCACCATCGGCTTCATCAACTCAGACTTAGCCGGACGCACGCGATCGAAATCCTCGCGCCTGCCCACAGTCGCCATATTCACTAGCCCGAAGCCCTCCGACGCGGCCCGGATGCCGGGGGGTGCGAGATACTCAGAGCGCGTATCCGCGACGGGCGCGCTCGAAGTATTCGGCAGCCGCAACTTGCTGCGTACCGGTTCCTCCTCCGCCGGGAGAGCAAAAGGCTCTTCGCCAATCCGGCGGCGGCGGCGCCGTCTAGTTCCGTTCCCCAAATCCTGATAGCTGGGATGGTTGAGCAAGTCCAAAGGCGAGGCGTTACTGCCGGTCTCAAAATCCAAACTTTCGCTCTGACTCGGAGGTTCCCAAGCAGCCCTAGCAGGTTCGGGGGGGCGTTCTTCCCGCACTGGTGCAGGAGTTGCAGCCGCCACAGGCGTCAAGCTGCGGCGTTCCAATCCTTCGGGCAAATTCAACAAAACGCGGTTCGACGTAGCAACAGTGCGATCGGCCGATTCCCGCACCGCTGCGGCGAAGTCTTCTTCCCCTGGCAAGCGCACCAGATGACCCAATCCGCTGCAAGTAGGACAACTGTGGCCGAACAACTCGTAAATATTTTGACCTTGGCGCTTGCGAGTGAGTTCTACCAGTCCCAATTCCGACAGTTGAGCGATTTGCGGTCGAGCTTTGTCAGCTTTGAGAGCTTTATTGAAATGTTCCAGCACCTGCAACTGATCGCGGCGGGATTCCATGTCAATAAAGTCAACAATAATCACCCCGGCAATATTGCGTAACCGCAGTTGTCTAGCAATTTCCGTGGCTGCTTCGCAATTTGTCCAGAGTACAGTTTCGCGAGCCGTCGCCGATCGAGTAAACGAGCCAGAGTTGACATCTATCACCGTCAGCGCCTCAGTCGGCTCGATAATCACATAACCACCCGAAGGCAAATCAACCCTTGGTCTGAGGGCTTCTCGAATCGCAGCGTTAACCCGGAAAAATTCTAAAATCGAGGCGCGCTCTCGGTGGTGGTCGATCAAAACTCCCGCAGGAAGTTTACCGCCGTTCCAGCTCATCAACTGCTGCTTGACCCGCTTAATTCCATTTTGCGAGTCCACCACAATCCGATTCACGTCACCGCTGAACATATCTCGCAGCACCCGCTGGATAAAATCGTCATCCCGGTTGAGCAGTGCCGGCGCCCGCGAAGTACCGCCTTCGAGTTGAACGGCTTCCCACTGTTTTTGGAGGACTTCCAAATCTTCCATGATCGCTTCTTCAGTCATCCCTTCAGCTTCGGTGCGTACCAGCAGCCCCATCCCGGCCGGTTTCACCAAAATAGCCAGGGCTCTGAGGCGGTTGCGCTCGGCTTCCGACTTGATCCGCCGCGAGAGATTGACTCCCCTGCCGTAGGGCATCAGTACCAAATAGCGGCCCGGCAGGGTAATGTTGCCTGTCAGCCGGGGGCCTTTGCTGCCCGTCGGTTCTTTCATTACCTGTACCACCACTTTCTGCTGGGGGGTCAGGAGTTCTGTAATTGCTCCTGCCGAGCGTTTAAGGCGCAGGGGGCCGAGGTCTGTGACGTGCATGAACCCGTTACGTTCTGGATCGCCAATATTGACGAATGCCGCATCTATCCCAGGGAGTACATTTTCGACAATTCCCAAGTAAATGTCACTGACTTGGTGGCTGCCTGTGGCTACCACAAGTTCTTGGATTTGATCTTCTGAAAAGACGGCAGCAATGCGATGCTGCTCTGCTATAACTATCTGCTTTGTCATTCAATTTCCTCAAAAAACTGGCAGCAAGTTAGAGACACTTACGCACTCATAGTGCCTCTGACTTAGACTGTAATTAGTAGTAGCTTGAAGAGTTATTAGCTGTGAGTTGGTGCAGGGTGGAAGGAAAGTTAACTGTTGACCGTTCACTGTTAACTGTTGACTGTTCACTGTTAACTGTTAACTGTTACAGATAAAGTAGTTAAACCCGCCCGTACAGAGTTATGAGTTATGCTCAGCAGATAAATCTGAGAGATAGAAATAAGGAGGCTTTTATCGAGTTAGCAATATTGAGATTTGAGTTGAGAATTGCGACATCAATACTCAAAATTCAACACTTACAACTCTTCCTTTGAACGAGCGCGAATAAATTCATTGACACCGTACCAATTTCTTAACACACAACTTAACACTACGAACTGATAACTCCGCTTGCGTGGTGGTAGAGGGCTGGTTTTGAGCGAAAGTAGGTAGGAGTGAAAGCGCCTAGACTTTTGTTGAATTCTTGTGCGATCGCACTCAACATACCCCAGCTTGGCATTCGACTGCAACCTCCGCCCCTGCCAACCCTAAAACCTCGTCAGTCGATTTTAGATTTTAGATTTTAGATTTTAGATTGACTCCACAGATGAATCTGGGAGATTGAACTTTAGTCTAAAATCTAAAATTTGGATTCTCCACGAATTAAGTCGGGGGCTTATTTCCGTTTTTTGACGGGTCAGTCGATTTTAGATTTTAGATTTTAGATTTTAGATTGACTCCACAGATGAATCTGGGAGATTGAACTTTAATCTAAAATCTAAAATTTTTGGTTCTTCACGAATTAAGTCGGGGGCTTATTTCCGTTTTTTGACGGGTCAGTCGATTTTAGATTTTAGATTTTAGATTTTAGAT
>NZ_JAUBTL010000080.1:0-3642 GCF_036702475.1 Microcoleus sp. D2_18a_B4 | reverse complement strand
TTACTCCACAGATGAATCTGGGAGATTGAACTTTAATCTAAAATCTAAAATTTTTGGTTCTTCACGACTTAAGTCGGGGGCTTCTCTCCGTTTTTTGACGGGTCAATCGATTTTAGATTTTAGGTTTTAGATTTTAGATTGACTCCACAGATGAATCTGGGAGCTGGAACTTTAATCTAAAATCTAAAATTTTTGGTTCTCCACGACTTAAGTCGGGGCTTCTCTCCGTTTTTTGACCCGTCAAAAACATCTATTGTTGAATACCCGCTCTGCGGTTTGAACCGTGAGATTTTTGAATAAGCCGACCACCGACAACCAGTCGATCGATCGAAATTAATCGCTAAATTTGGTTCAGACCCTCCGGCGGGTTTGGCGCTAGATTTAGCCCGTGAATGTACAACAAAAAGGCTTGAAGTCTTGAACAGAAGCAAATTGCACCCAGCCCGCGTTGCTGGTTGACGAGGGCGGCGAGCGACTAAAGCGCTCGAGCCGCCGCGGCTTCCATAACAAGCGATTATAGCGTGAAAGGACACATCCCGATCGAGAGCCGAAGGTAAAAAATTCCACCACGGCTTCCCTATCTTAACCATAACCTAGGATTAGCTGACTACGCTCAACCTGCAGAAGCTGAATTTCCTGCTGGCTGACTTGTTCGAGCATGAAAACAATATGTTCTGGCTTTAGCAAGTTGCCATCGCTGCGACAACTGCCGGTAAAGCGCAAGACGGCTCTACCTTCGGATGTACCACTCCTAGCAGAGGTGCTGCTGTCGGGTTTGTGCTCTACAAGTTCTAGTTTGTGCAGTCGATCGCGCAAATTGACATCCTGCGTCTTTCCCGACTTAGTAGTATGCACCCGCCAAAAAGCCTCGGTTTCGACGATCGTCTTGACCCAAGCTTCCCAGTTGGCATCAGGAGCCACGCAGACAGGAGCAGCATTTTCCTGGTCTAATTCGCCATTTTCTGTCAACGAGCCTGCGGAGGCCACAGTAATTACGTACTCCGCTGCTTCTAACAACTGGTTAGCAGAAGGAGCCTTGAGATCGATCGACTCAACCTTGTAAATCGGAATATTTTCCGGCAGCTTAGCGGCCAACTTTTCCCGAAAACTCTCAATATCGATCGACTCAGTGAGTTCAAAGTCGGCAATTTCCCCAGTGCTGGTAACACCCAGAGGCAGAGCATTTGCCAGAGAAATCCGAGGGTTCGGGTGAAACCCGCCGGTAAACGAAATCGGCAAATCGGCTCTGCGGACTACTCGATCGAACAATCGGATCAAATCCAAATGACCAACCAAAGCCATATCGCCCACCTTCCCGAACCAAACCCGAAAACGCTGTTTCCGCTCAGTATTCGGGACAAACTCCCCAGCAAACTCAGGAATTGGCAGCGCATCCACAACCACATTGTGTCCGAAATCAGTGCCGCAAACCCCGCAGCGCGAACACCCTTCAAAGGAACAGTCGGGAACCGTCGCTGCTTCTAAAGCCTTTTGCAAGTCAATTTTCAGCCAGTTTTTGTCGATTCCCGTATCTAAATGATCCCAAGGCAAAGGTTGATCCAGTAGGGGCGGTGCCCCCGTGCCCGCCCCCGCTGGTAGGGGCGGTGCCCCCGTGCCCGCCCCCGCTGGTAGGGGCGGTGTCCCCGTGCCCGCCCCCGCTGGTAGGGGCGGTGCCCCCGTGCCCGCCCCCGCCGTTAAATTCATCCGTGTATCCGTGTCCGCATCCGTGTCGTGCTCCTCTTCCTTCTCAAAAAGATTCCACTCGCCACTTTCGACTTGGCGGTATTTCCAGGTAAGGCCCGATTCATCGATCGCCTGAGTCCAAGCTTTGTAAGCCTGATCCAAGCTTTCCCACCAGGCATCCATACCCGCGCCAAGTTCCCAAGCGCGGCGGACTACAGCAGCCAAACGTCGATCGCCCCGTCCGACAAAATCCTCCATTGCCGAAATCCGCACATCAGTGTAATTCACCTTGACGCCCCGCATCCCCCGAAACTCTTCCTTCAGGAGTTTTTGCTTGCGGGAAAACTCAGCAGTAGAAACCGAGTGCCACTGAAAAGGAGTGTGAGGCTTAGGCGTAAAATTAGAAATTGTCAAGTTAAAATTCAGTCCCCGCCTGCCATTGATCCTGCATTCCCTGTGCAGCCAGCGGACTGTTTCGGCGATGCCGAGAACATCAAAATCTGTTTCTCCCGGCAAACCGATCATAAAGTACAGCTTGATTTTATCCCAGCCGCGATCGACCGCAGTTTTGACACCCCGAAGCAATTCTTCGTTGGTCAAACCTTTGTTAACGATGTCGCGCATCCGCTGAGTACCAGCTTCCGGCGCAAAAGTCAAACCACCTTGTCGCGTCCCGCCGAGAATGTCGGCAATATTATCGTCAAATCTGTCAACTCGCTGGCTGGGTAGAGACAGAGAGATATTTTTATCTTTCAGGCGATTTTTGATTTCCATCCCGACTGCTGGGAGTGCCAGATAGTCGGAACAACTGAGGGAAAGCAGGGAAAACTCGCTGTGTCCGGTGGCTTGCATCCCCTGTTCGATCGCCTCTACGACTTGCTGCGGTTCGACATCGCGCGCGGGACGAGTCAGCATTCCCGGCTGACAGAAGCGACACCCGCGGGTGCATCCCCGGCGGATTTCTACTGTCAGTCTGTCGTGTACTGTCTGGACGTAGGGAACCAGGCCGATCGAATAAGCTGGTATCGGAGTTGCAACGCGGCGCAGAATTCGTTCTGGAACTTGCCGGCGGTTGGGATGAACAGAACCGTCGGCCGCCATATCGTAAAATTGCGGGACGTAGACGCCTGGAATTTGCGCTAAATCCAGCAGCAATGCTTCTCGGCTCAAATTATTTGTTTTGCCTTCTGCCAAAATCAAGCCTATTTCTGGCAGCAACTCTTCTCCATCTCCCAAAGCGATGAAGTCAAAAAAGTCAGCGTAGGGTTCGGGGTTGGAAGTTGCCGTTTGCCCGCCAGCAAAAATCAGTGGCATTTGACCGTTTTGGCGATTAGTCGCTCTTTCTTGCCAAGTTAGTGGAATGCCGGCTAAATCCAGCATTTCCAGAATGTTTGTTGCTCCGAGTTCGTAGCTGAGGCTGAAGCCCAGAATATCAAATTCTGTGAGCGATCGCCTCGATTCTACGGCAAACAGGGGAGTTTTGGTCGATCGCAGTTTTGCTGCCAAGTCGGCGGCGGGCAAATAAGCCCGATCGCACAACTGCCTCGGCACAGCGTTCAAAATGTTGTAAAGGATGATGTGCCCCAAATTGGAAGCACCAACTTCATAAACTTCTGGGTAAGTGAGAACCCAGCGCACAGACGCCGCGTCCCAAGGCTTGTGCGTAGCCCCCAATTCGTTTCCCAGATAACGAGCAGGCTGATTAATCTCTGCTGTAAGTAATTCTTCGACTTTTACTGCCACGGCTCGACTCGCTAAATAGTTGCGACTCTTAAGCAGCCTACCTTAAAATCTGCCAATACGCCAACGACAGTCGTCTGTCTTTTCGGCCCTTTAACCGAATTTGCTGTGTTTTGTTGCCTGTTCTCGTCGATGAGGAGGCTTTATCAAAGAAATGGGTTTAAAACCCCGTCGTTCTAGGACGGCTTTAATTCCTTCTGAATTTTCCCGATCGTGTTA